>CAYPHE010000112.1:0-7926 GCA_964410075.1 uncultured Polaribacter sp. | reverse complement strand
ATCCTAAACAATCGTTTAGGAAAAATGTTTATGCACGATTTAAAAAGGCTGACGCAATTGTAAGAGAAGATTTTACCTATTCTTTATTTGAAAATGGAGAAGAGATGTTGTACAATATTAAACAAGATCCTAAAGAAAATAAAAATATAGTGGCAGATGGCAGTAATAAGGTTGTGCTTGAAGCAATGAGAATAGCACTAAAAAATAAACAAAAACAAGCAAATAGCTATAAATAAAATTAATTTTTTATTCAATTTTTTGTTTATGATAACTTAAGAAATGCTCAAAATAGGGGATTATTATTAGTGTAAAATTAACAATACCATAATAGCACAGGATTGTTATTACTATTTAATTAAATATTTTAGACCGCACCGTTTTTTAAATCAAGAAAAAGGTGCGGTTTTTTATGTTAAAAAAATAGCGTTTTACAAGTAAAAAAAACGTAACATTTTTAAAAAATTACGAAAGAAATAGAAACTATTTTAAATAAATTATAAAAGTAAAAATCAAATAATTAAACATGAGTAAAAAGTACAAGATTGCGGTTGTTAATGGTGATGGTATAGGAAATGAAATAGTACCAGCAGGAGTTTCAGTGCTTGAAGCGGTTGCTAAGAAGTATAATTTTGAAATTGAAAAAGAAAATTTTTCTTGGGGAGCAGGCCATTATTTAAAGCACGGAATTTTTATGCCAGAAGATGGTATGGAAACTATTAAAAAATTTGATGCTATTTATTTTGGAGCAGTTGGGTTACCAGAAGTAGATGATACACTTCCTGCAAAAGATTATACTTTTAAAGTAAGAACCGATTTAGAACAATATGTTAATTACAGACCCGTAAAACTTTTTGCAGGTCTTAAAAGTCCGTTAAGAGACAAAACAAGTAAGGATATAGATTTTGTTATTATTAGAGAAAATAACGAAGGGGAATTTGTTCAAAATGGGAAAATAATGTACCCAGACACACCAAATGGTTTAGCTTTAGATACAAGTATTGTTACTAGAAAAGGGGTAGAACGAATTGCTCATTTTTCATTTAAGTTAGCAAGAAAAAGAAGAAAAAAAGTAACTAATGTAACCAAATCTAACACACTTATTTATTCCTTAGGCTATTGGGATAAAGTTATAGAAGAAGTATCTAAAGAGTATCCAGATGTAGAATATAGTAAAATGTATGTAGATAATGCGTCGGCAAGTTTTGTTTTAAAACCAGAAGTTTTTGACGTAATTGTTACAACTAATATGATTGGTGATATTCTTTCTGATTTAGGTGGAGCTATTATGGGAAGTCTAGGTCTTGGAGGAAGTGGAAATATTAATCCAGAGAAAGATTACCCATCAATGTTTGAGCCTATTCATGGATCTGCACCAGATATTGCTGGGCAAAATATAGCAAATCCAATTGGTCAAATTTGGTCAGCAGCAATTATGTTAGATCATCTTGGAGAAGAAGAGGCTGCTCAAAATATTATGGATGCCATAGAACATACTACAGCTAAAGGTAATATGACTAAAGATTTAAAAGGAACAGCAACAACAACAGAAATTGCAGAAAGCGTAGTTTCTTTTATTCAATCTTAAGCGTTTATGTTTGATTTGTCTTCAAAGAAAGTGGTCGATTTAACGTTGTCCATTAGTAAAGAAATGCCTGGCGTAGATATAACTACTGCAAAAGATTTAGTTGTTGATGGATGGAATGCCACAAACTTACACCTCTATTCTCATAGTGGCACCCATATGGATGCTCCATTACATTTTGGTGTAAACTCGTCTACGATAGACCAAATTGAAAGTGAACGATTTATTTCGGAAGCTTGGGTTGTAGATCTTACACATCTTGGGAGTAAGGCCTCTATAACTGTTGAGGATATGAAGCCTATAGCAGATAAAATAAAGAAAGGTCAAAGTCTTTTATTAAAAACAGGGTGGAGTAAAAAAGTAAACACACCTGCTTATAGAAATGAATTACCACGAATTAGTGTAGCACTTGCTGAATGGATTGGAGCAAAACAAATAAATATTTTAGGAGTAGAGCCCCCTTCTGTTGCAGATGTAAATAATTTAGATGAAGTAACTTCTATTCATACAATATTAATGAGTCATAATATAGTAATTGTAGAAGGACTAACAAATTTAGATAAGCTTTCAAAAGAAAAAGTAACATTAATGGCATTTCCAATTAAAATTAAAAATGGTGACGGAGCCCCAGCCCGAGTAATAGCAATGGAATAATTAGATGAGTTTAAACGAAAAAATCACGGCATCAATAGTACAGGGAGCTAAAAAACATGAGGGTACAAAAGTATCAGGTTTTTTAGCTAAAAACCCACGTACTTTTGTAATTCTTGATGATGACCCTACAGGAACACAAACCATACAAGATGTTCCTGTTGTTACAAATTGGGATAAAGATACGCTTGAAAATGAAGTAAAAAATAGTCCTGTTTTTTTTATTCTTACAAATTCAAGAAGCCTACAATCTTCAGAAGCAAAAAAAATAGCTTACAATATTGGTTTGTTACTTGCTGAGTTGGCAAAAGAATACAATAAACAATTGGTAGTTATTAGCCGTGGCGATTCAACTTTAAGAGGTCACTACCCAGATGAGGTTGAAACATTAATAGAAGGTTTAGGTTGGCAGGATACAAAGCATGTTTTAATTCCTGCATTTTTTCAAGGAGGTCGTTATACTTTTGAAGATGTGCATTATGTTCATGATAAGAATCAATTTATACCAGCAGGAGAAACGCCTTTTGCCAAAGATGCTACTTTTGGATATACTAGTTCTAATTTAAAAGATTATATAGAAGAAAAATACGAAGGTAAAGTTAAGCGAAATCAAGTATTGTCTTTTTCTTTAAATACATTACGTAATACCTCTGCTAACAATATTAAAAAAGAACTTAGCGAAACTTTATCAAAGCATATTATTGTAAACGCTACTTCAGATTCAGATTTAGAAACATTTGCATTGGCTTCTTTAGACCAATCAAGTAATTTTTTGTTTAGAACAGCGGCATCTTTTGTAAATGCTATTACAGGTATATCTTCAAAACCATTATTATCAAAAGAAACTGTTTTTAAAGATAATAACAGAGAAGGAGCCCTTATAGTTATCGGTTCTTATGTTCCAAAAACTACAGCACAATTAGAGTACTTAAAAGCACATAATTCAAGAGCAATTTTTATAAAACTAGAAGTAGGAAAAATACTTTGCCATGAGTCGAGTAACGATTATTTAAAATACATTACAACAGTTATAAACAATAGATTAGAAAGAAAAAAAGATGTAATCCTTTACACAAGTAGAAAAGTATATGTTGGAGATTCTAAAAAAGAAAGTCTAGAAATTGTAAATAAAGTTTCAAGAGGATTAATTCATTTGGTAAAATCAATTTCTATTAGACCAAAATATGTACTCACTAAAGGAGGCATTACCTCGAGTGATATTTGTGTTAAATCTCTAAGAGTTAAAAAAGCTTTAGTAATGGGGCAAGTATTAAAAGGTGTGCCTATTTGGAAATTAGACAAAACTTCTAAGTTTCCAGACTTGCCTTACATTGTTTTTCCTGGTAATGTAGGAAAAGAAGATGATTTATATAAACTAATTAATTCTTTAGAATGAAACAAACTAATTATTTCCCGAAGCGTTATTTTATGGTTATTGGAACCTTTTTATTAGCGTTACTTTTATATGTAGATCGTATCTGTATTTCTGTTGCTAAAGATCCAATTGCAAATAATTTAGATCTTACAGATAAACAAATGGGCTGGATATTAGCTGCATTTTCATTAGGATATGCTTTTTTTCAGACACCATCGGGAATTTTAGTAGACCGTTTCGGACCAAGAAAAATATTAGCATCTATAGTTACAATCTGGTCAGTTTTTACTGCTTTAACTGGTTTTGCATGGAATTTTATTTCATTATTAGTAGTTCGCTTTTTATTTGGCGCAGGAGAGGCAGGTGCTTTTCCAGGAATGTCTAGAGCAATTTATAGTTGGATTCCTTTAAAAGAAAGAGGAATAGTAACAGGAATAAATTTTTCTGGATCTCGCCTTGGAGCTGCATTTTCGTTACCAGTTGTAGCTTGGCTAATTACTGAATATGGGTGGCGTGTTACCTTTTTAATACTTGGTGTAATAGGAATTCTTTGGGCTATTCTTTGGTATGTATTTTTTAGAGACAATCCAGAAGATCATAAAGGCATTTCAGCAAACGAAAAAGAATTTATTATTGCTACAAGACAAGATAAAAAAGTTGTTAAAAATGCAGAAGTAATCAATTTTAAAACATTACTAAAATCAAAAAACATATGGTTTGCTATGGGGCAATATTTCTGTAGTAATTTTACGTTTTTCTTTGCACTAACTTGGTTGTTTCCACACATTAAAAAGGTATACAATTTAGATACCGTAGAAGCAGGATTATATACTGCTATTCCTTTAGTTTTTGGAGCTTTTGGGAATTGGTTTGCTGGTTGGTTGATAGACAGAACATTTAAAAAAGGAAAATGGGAAGCTTCTAGGAGGTTTCCTGCTGCATTAGGTTTCTTTTTAGCTGCGGTTGGATTGATAGGAAGTATATATATGAATTCTGCCGAAGGCGCTATTGTATTTTTAAGTATAGCTATTTTTGGTGCAGACATGACGCTGCCACCGTCTTGGGCTTTTTGTGTAGATATTGGTAAAAACCATGCAGGTGCAGTTTCTGGAACAATGAATATGGCTGGAAATATAGGTGCATTTATTACGGCATTACTTTTTCCTTATTTATTAGCTTGGACAGGCTCAACAACATTATTTTTTATTGTTGGTGCCATATTAAATATATTGGCCATTGTGTTTTGGTATCAAATGAAACCTCAAAAGAATTTTAAAGAATTTTAAATGTTACAAAAAGGAGTTTGTATTGGTTTGGGATATTTTAGTCAATTTCATTTGGAAGCGTGGAGTAGACTTAAAGGAGTTGAAATAACTGCGGTGTGCGATTTTGACAAAGAAAAGCTTAACAAAGTAGCTCTTAAGTATGGTATAAAAAATACCTACACAAATGTTGAAGAAATGTTTGCTACGGAGCAACCAGATTTTGTAGATATTATTACACCACCCGAAACTCATTTAGAATTGTGTTTGCTTGCTATAAAGCATAACATACACATTATATGTCAAAAACCACTAGCACCAACTTTACAAGAAAGTAAACAAATTGATGAAGCAATTCGAAATTCTAGTATTCGAATGATGGTTCATGAAAATTTTCGTTTTCAACCATGGCACACAGAAATTAGAAAATTACTTGATGAGAATAGTATTGGAGATTTATTCAATATTACTATTCGTTTGCGAACTGGAGATGGTTGGCAAGAAGATGCTTATATGAATAGGCAGCCGTACTTTAGAGAAATGGAAAAACTGTTAATGTATGAAACCGGAATCCATTTTATAGACTTAATGCATTTTTACGCAGGAAAAATTACAAGCGTTTATGCTCGTTTAAAACGATTAAATAACGTAATTAAAGGAGAAGATTTTGGATGGATTCAATTTGATTTTGAAAATACATGTATTGCATTTTTCGATGCCAACAGATATAACGAAAGTACATGTGAAAATCCAAGATTAACCTTTGGGACTTTTTTATTAGAAGGTAGTAAAGGTACTATTAGGTTGTATGAAGATGGTAAAATAACCATTCAACCTTTAGGAGAAAAAGAGCAAGAACACAATTATAAATTTGAAGATAAAAATTTTGCTGGAGACTGCGTTTACTATACTCAACAATACTTTATAAAACAATTAAATTCTGGAGAACCTTTTAGTACCTCAGTTCATAAGTATATAGAAAACCTTGTAGTTTTAGATAAAGTTTATGAATCTAACACAGAAGGAATTCCAAAAGAAATTATAAATTGACTTTTTTTAAGGATATTAACTAACTTCTTCTTTTCAGATAGCTTATTCGTAGTAATGTTTTTTAATAGCAAAATTTAAAAGTATGAGATGTTTTAAGGATACAAAAACTATAATAAGAAATATCTTACTCTCTTTTGTTTTATTAATTGTAATACAGACAAAGGCTCAACATACAGAGCGTCCATTTATATTAGTAAAAGCTTCTGAGCGCAATCAAATTTTAAAGAAATTAGAAGGCGAAACTTGGGCGAATGAAATTTATTTAAACCTAAAGTTAAAAACAGACAAACAGGTTAGTAAGTTTTATCAAAATCCTAAAGCATATATAAAAAATTTACCCTTCAACTGGCTTGAGGCTCAAACTAATGGTTTTCCACCATTTTTTAAAACAGATCATGTTGAGAACGGAAAGCATAAAAATTTAGATAATGCTACGGAAAAAGAGTGGAAACCAGCCGAATTGCTAATTAAATACCTACAAATTGCATTAGACTGTGGTACTGTTTATTACATAACTCAAGATGAGAAATACGCCTATATGGCAAGTAGTATTTTATACTCTTTTGTAAAATCTGTACAGAAATCTAAACTCTCCGATTGGCACGGTAGAGGAGGTTGGCTGTTTCCTTATGATGGTTTTAGAGAAGTTCGTGTAATTGGGTATAAAGTTCCGTTAATTTATGATTTTGTAGCTACTTACCTTAAAAAGGGAGGTAATGCTTTTGATATTGTTCAAAATAAAAACATGACTTTTCCTATTGATGAGCTTCAAGATGTGTGTAGAACTTATGCAGATATTACCATAAATTATGGTCAAACCGGTTCCAACCATTCAGTTTTAGAAGCACCAAATTTGGTCTACAATGCCTTGGCAATGGATGATGAAGATGAGCGTGAAAAATTATTGTCTTACTTTTTAACAGAAAGTACAGATAACCAAGATGCATTACCTGTGATGTATCAAAATTATAAAAACAAAGGTGATATTTGGCCAGAAACCTCACAATACTTAAATCATTCCACATCGATTCTAGCAGAGCTATTGTTGGTTATCAATCGATACAAACCATCTTTAAAATTAGGATTCAAATATCAAAACGTTTTACATGCTTTACCGAGGTTAGATTATTTTGTGTATCCAAATCATGAAATTATTCGTTGGGGAGATGGGCATAGAAATGCGCATGCACCTTACGAAGCATATGAAAATGCCTATGCTTTGTCTAAAATGGAAGGTTTGTCAGAATTGCAAAACAAATTTTCGCCATTAATAAGTAGTGCCATTCAAAAAGGAAGTTACAAACGATATAGCCTTCAATCACTTTTTTGGTACGATGAAGATTTTAAAGATGCTTCAAAAGACATAAAATTACCTAGAACAGATAGAGTGTATCATGCAGGAATTGTATTACAAAGAAATTTAAGTAATACCAATAACCCAAAAGATGGATTAATGGGTTTTGTAGGAGGAGCACATATGGTGCATGGGCATGCAGAAGGTATGAATATTGAATTGTATGGAGAAGGGCAAGTTTTAGGTGTAGATCATGGGAGAAAGAAATATGGAAAAGATTTACACGAAAATTATTCTAGAATTTTTGCAGCACACAATACTGTAATTGTAAACGGAAGTTCTCAAGGAGAAGATGGTTGGGTAAATTTAGGCATCAATAGTGTTGAATTAATTGCTATGGAACCTAAAGTTGGCGGAAAAGGAGTGTCTCCTTACCATTCTTTTAGTCAAACAAGTTTTAAAGATGATAAAGGAGAAAAAGCAGAAGCCATTCAAGAAAGAACGTTAGGTTTAATAAGAACATCTCCAACCACAGGATATTATGTAGATGTTTTTCGCTCTAAATCGGACTTGCCAAATGAATATCACGATTATCTTTATCATAATATAGGAGATAAGTTGGTTTTTGATAATAAAGATTTAGCGTTTGAGAAAACACCAAATCGATACATGGCAAATGCAAATAAGAAATGGGTGCATAATAAACAATATA
>CAYPHE010000111.1:0-7985 GCA_964410075.1 uncultured Polaribacter sp. | reverse complement strand
TTAGAATTTATGGGCAATAAAGCAATTACAGGTAAGCCCAACTCTCCTTTAGCATATAAATTTACTGCACCAAAAACCGGCAACTTTAAATTGATGCTAATGACTAGCAAAAGGTTAGAGGGTGTTAAGAGTGATTGGTGTAACGACGCTTTTGTAAGGCTATCAGGAGATTATGAATCTGCAAATACATTAACAACAGAAGATTTACAAAAAGACATTAAAATTCTACAAGATGGTAATGATGAAGTGCCAGAATTAGAATGGCACTGGGCATCTACTGCAGAAAAAGACAGACATGTTTATAATGAATTTATATATAAACTAAAAGAAGGAGAAACCTATACCTTAACCTTATCAGGAAGGTCCAAACGTTTTAGTGTAGATTATATCGTACTATACGATACAGATGCATTTGAAACTAAAGAAGCAAAAAAACAATTTAAGATTAAGAAATGATTAAAAGAAATCTACTTGCAATTTTAGTATTAAGTTTTGTGTTTTTATTCAATATAAATGCGCAAGAAACTAGAGTGAAATACAACTTTAATCCAGACTGGAAATTTATTAAGGCAAACCCAAGCAATGCGCAGGTTGTGAATTATAATGATGCTTCTTGGAGTACCGTAAGTGCACCTCATACTTTTAATGATACAGATACTTTTGACGATCTGAGTATCGGAAAACACATTGGAGAGAAAAATCAGTTTAGAGGAACAGTTTGGTATAGAAAACACTTTAAATTACCAAAATCTGACGCTGATAAAAAAATATATATTGAATTTGAATCTGTGCGTCAAATTGCAGATGTTTACATTAACGGACAATATTTAGGAACCAACAAAACAGGTTTTATTCCTTTTGGGTATGATCTTAGTCCCTATTTAAATTATGGTGATAAAGAAAATATCATCGCTGTTAAGGTAAATAACGATAGAGGAGAACATTTTAGAGACAATTTCCCATTAGTTTGGCATCACGAACATTGGCACCCAAATCATGGAGGAATTTATAGAAATGTGTTTCTGCATGTAATGGATCCCGTTCATATTACCTTGCCTTTGTATGATAATTTAAAAACGGTAGGTACCTATGTGTATGCTGATAATATCTCAAAAAAGAAAGCAGACGTTCATATTTCAGCAGAAACGATTAACGAATCAAAAAGTGAGAAGAAAATTACTTTTGAGGCTAAAATTATTGATGCAGACGGAAAAGAAGTAAGCTGTACAAGAAAAACAGAAACGTTAAAAGCAGGCGAAACAGTTACATTTTCTACTAAAAACAAAGTAACCAAACCAAAATTATGGTATACGCGTAAACCTTACATGTATAAAGTGGTAACTACTTTAAAGCAAGGTGATAAAGAGTTAGATTCGTATACAACTCCTTTAGGAATCAGATCTTTTTATTTTAGTAAAGATACAGGCTTTCACAATAACGGAGAGTACGCCAAATTACATGGTTGGGGGCAAAAACCAACTGCAGGATGGGCAGGTTTAGGAGCAGCACAACCAGATTGGTTAAAAGAATTTACCTATCGTTTAATGGACGAAGCTGGTGGTAATTTTATTCGTTGGGGACACTGTGCTGGTTCTCCAGCAGAAATAGCTATGGGAGATAAATATGGTTTTGCCACATTAATGCCTGGTGTAAGTGGAGAATCTGAAGATGAAGGAGAAACATGGGATATCAGAATTGCTGCGTTTAGAGACATGATTGTGTACTATCGTAATCATCCATCCATATTTATTTGGGAAGGTGGTAACTGGGCAGAAAGTGCAGCTCATTATGAAGAAATTTTAGAGATTATCAATACCTACGATCCTAACGGAAAACGATTGATGGGAAATAGAAGAGCAGACGTTAAAAATGATTCTGAAGAATATATTTCTATAGAAATTGGTACCGAAGGCTGGCAAAGAGAATATGCGCATTTGCCGTTAATAGAAAGTGAGTATTTAAGAGACGAAGGACCAAGACGTGCTTGGGACAAATTTACACCAGATGATAATTTTTGGACACATCCAAATTTATCAAGAAATGTATATAAAATAGGTTCAGAGGTTTTTGCCATTCGTCAAGTAGAAGATTGGTGGGAGAAAATGGGTAAAAAATCATACCATAGTGGAGGTGCAAACTGGGTGTTTACAGACGGTACTCATGGAGGTAGAAACCCTACAGAAGTTACTAGAGCAAGTGGAGAAGTAGATGCAGTAAGATTAAAAAAAGAAGCTTTTTATACAACAAAAGCAATGTGGAGACCAGAAGCTCAAATTCATGTAATTGGGCACTGGAATTATGCAGAAGATACTCAAAAAACAATGTATGTGGTTTCCAATTGTACAAAAGTCAAATTGTATATCAATGATAAATTAATTGGTACAGATGAAAAAGCAGATAGTGGATACTTGTTTAAATTTCCAAAAGTAAAATTTGAAGCTGGAGAAATAAAAGTAGAAGGCTATTTAAATGATAAATTGCTAGTTTCTCAAACTAAAAAAACAGTTGGAGAACCAGTAGCTATTAAGTTAACACCAATTGTTGGTCCAGAAGGTTGGTTAGCTGATGGTTCCGATATTGCTTTAGTAGATTTCGAAATTGTTGATAAAAATGGAAATAGACATCCACTAGGAAGAAATACAGTAGACTTTACCATTTCTGGCCCTGGAATATGGAGAGGAGGTTACAATAGTAGCAAAGCAAACACAACCAATAACTTGTTTTTAGATGCAGAAGCGGGTATCAATCGTGTAGCAATTCGTTCTATGTTAGAAGCAGGAGAGGTAACTATTACAGCTAAAAGCGAAGGATTACAATCTGCATCGGTTACCATTTCTTCTAAAGCAGTAACTATTAGTAATGGAATGTCTAAAGAGCTTCCGCAAACGTACACGGTTGATTTTAATAGTGAAGAACCATTACCAATTTACACACCAAAAACAGAGCCTTATAACCCTGCACGAGTTAATAAAAGCGACTTGTTTACAAAATTTAGTTATACTGGAAATGGTAAAGCAGCTTTAAGAAAAAATGTACATTGGGGAAAGAAAACCTATACAGATTTAGAGTATAATTATACAGTAATACCTCGTTATTTAGTGGGCGCAGAATATGTAAGAATGCCAAATTCTGATGGTAAATACTGGGCAAGAGACCAACTACAATTTATTGCAGGGGCAGATATGGAAATTTATATAGGGCATGATGATAGAGTGCCAAGACCAGCATTTTTATTAAATGATTATGAAGATACTGGTGATGATGTAAATCTTGTAGGCGTAAAAATGTCTGTTTTTAAAAGAGTAGCAACAAAAGGAGAAAGCATTATTATGGCAGGTAATAGTGATGGAGAAGTACCAGATAATACGAGAATGTACTTTGTAATTGGTAAAAAGATTAAAAAGTAAAAGATAAATTAGACTTCTTATTTTGTAGAGAAGCTTTCTGATAGAAATAAAAAGGTATCCTAGACTATAAACCATTATAGTACAGGATACCTTTCTGTTTTTTTGATTATACTTTTAGAAACTGAATTTTCTGCAGTAAAATTAGGTGCAAATATTATAAATATGAGGGTTGAAAAGAGTTTTAAAGCATTGATTATAATGTCTTTGTTTTTTTGCTTTACATCTTACACACAAAACCCAATCGTTGCCAATAAAGGGTTAAACGATCCTCATATTCATATTTTTAATGATACGGCTTACGTATATGCTTCTCATGACAAATCCATAGAAAATAAAAAATTTATTATGGAAGACTGGTGGGTTTGGTCTTCTCCAGATTTAGTAAATTGGACAAAGAGAAGTGTTTTAAACCCAAAAGACACTTATATTGGTAAAGATTTTACCAGATGTTGGGCAACAGATGTTGCTTATAGAAACGGAAAATACTACTGGTATTTTTCCGAAGGAAATCAACAAACAGGAGTTGTTGTGGGAGATTCTCCAGTTGGACCTTGGACAGATCCTCTTGGAAAACCATTATTAACATCAGAATTAACACCTACAGACGAATATGATATGGCTATTTTTGAAGATAATGGCGAGTATTATATCATTTTTGGTGTTTGGGATTATTATATTGCTAAGCTGAATTACGACATGATTAGTTTGGCAGAAAAGCCAAAGAAAATAATCATAAATAATCCAAGAGGACCTTACAATCAAGATGGGAAAAATATAGAAAAACCTACAGACGATAAACCTTTTGTTCATAAATACAATGGCAAATATTATTTGTCTTGGGGATGTTTTTATGCGATGTCAGATAATGTTTACGGACCTTATGATTACAAAGATTCTGTTATAAAAGAAGAAAGTTTTGCTAAAGGATATGATGCGCCTACTTGGCCAAACGGTTTTTTACAAGGTAGACATGGTTCTTTTTTCGAGTGGAATAATCAGTGGTATTATGCGTATTGCGATATCAGCCAAACAGGAAATCGTTATTTTAGAGATACGTTTATTAGCTACGTGCATTATAAAGAAAATGGAGAAATGGCAACGATAAGAGTTGATGGAGTTGGAGTTGCAAACTATAATAGTGCAAAAAAAATAGAAGCAGAAGATTATTTTAAAGCAGAAGGAATTCAAAAGAAAGCATATAAAGATAATTTTATTGTGCAAACAACAGCAAATAAAAGCTATTTGAACTATCCAAACATTAAACATTTAACTAATACATCTAAGCTTATTCTAAGTGTATTGGCTAAAAATGGAGGTGAGTTTTCAATCAAAATTGTAAAAGATAATTTGGCTGGAGAAATTTTAGCAAATCAAACGTTTGAGTTATCACCAAATACAGAAAAAACAAAAGAAATTACCATAAATTTAGCATCTTTAAAAAATACAGAAAATATTTATTTTTTAATAGAGCAATTAACCAATAATCAATTACAAATTGATTCGTTTTCATTTTCAAAATAATTAAAACCAATGAGAAAACTACTAGTTTTATTTTTATCAACGATTCTTTTACAATCTTGCGAAGAATCATCAACATCTAAAAAAGATTATAAAGATGCTTCTTTATCTATAGATGAAAGAGTAGAGGCGTTATTGCCACTACTTTCTTTAGAAGAAAAAGTAGCACAAATGCGAATTTTTCATGCGAATATTGGCGCAAAACCAGATGCAAACGGAAACTTAAAGTTATCTGATAGAGTTATAAAAAAGCTAAAATTAGGTATTGCAGGAATAAAAAATCCAGGAGAACATATAGATCCGGTTGCTGCTGCTAAAATGAATAATGAGCTACAAAAATACATTATCGAAAACAACAGATGGGGCATTCCTGCACTGTTTGTAACAGAATCTTATAACGGTGTAGATGCAGAAGGTTGTACTCTTTTCGGTCGTCCAATGACGTCTGCGGCATCTTTTAATCCAGAATTGGTACAAAGACAGTGGGATATTGTAGGTAGAGAAGCGCGTTTAAGAGGTATGCACATGTGCCATTCGCCAGAAGCAGATTTAGTAAGAGATCCACGTTTTGGTAGAATGAGTGAGGCATTCGGAGAAGATACGTATTTAACTACTCAAATGGTTAAGAATGCCATTATTGGAGTACAAGGAAATTACGAAGGTTTAGGAAAAGGAACACACATTGGAGCAGTTGCTAAGCATTTTGCAGGTTATGGTCAAGTATTAGGAGGTTCTAACTTTGCTGCGATAGAAATTTCTGAAAGAACATTAATAGATGAAATTTATCCACCTTTTGAAGCGGCTGTAAAAGAAGCAAAAACGTTAGGAATTATGGCATCTCATGGAGATTTAAATGGAGTTGCTTCTCATGGAAATAAAGACTTATTAACAGGAGTTTTAAGAGATGACTGGGACTTTAAAGGTTATGTAGTTTCAGATTCTAATGATATTGCACGTTTGTTTTATTTTATGAAAGTAGCAGAATCTCCGGAAGCTGCTGCACAAATGGGCTTAGAAGCAGGTATAGATATTGATTTATATGCAGAAGATTCGTATTCATATTTACCAAAAATGGTAAAAGACAATCCTGAATTAGAAAAATTAATAGACAGATCTGTACGAAGAGTTTTAAGAACAAAATTTATTTTAGGATTGTTTGATAATCCTTATATCGACTTAGAAGAAACTAAAAAAGGAGTAAGAGCTGAATCATCATTACAATTAGCTAGAGAGTCAGATTTAGAATCTGTTATTTTACTAAAAAATGAAGAAAATACGTTGCCTTTGAATAAAAACAAGTCAACAAGAGTGGCACTTTTAGGACCTTTATTAAAAAAGAATACCAAAGAAATGTTTGAAGCTGCTGTAGGTAGTAGCAAAATTGAATTTATTGCTGAAAAAGGATTCAACTTAACAAATGAAAGAGGTGGAGCTCCAGAATTGTTAGACAGAGACCCAAAAGCAATTGCAAAATTGGTAAATACTGCTAAAAAAGCAGATGTTGTTGTGTTGTTTTTAGGAGGTGATAAATTTACGGCTAAAGAAGCTTATTTTAGCAATAGTACTTTAGGAGATAGAGCAACTATAGACCCTGTTGGTCCACAAGATGAATTGGTAGAGAAAATTACAGCATTAGGTAAAAAAGTAATTGTGGTTTTAAAACACAGAAGAACGTTGTCTATCAATGCAATTGCAGAGAACGCAGATGCTATTTTAGATACTTGGGATTTAAGTGAATTTGGAGACGAGTCTACAGCTAAAATTATTTTTGGTGATGTTTCTCCTTCAGGAAAATCTCCTGTTACCATTCCAAGATCTATTGGGCAGTTACCATATCATTATAGTATGAAAGAAATTAACTATAAAAAAGAATACTTATTTTTAGGAAAAGGGCCTTTGTATCCTTTTGGGCATGGTTTAAGTTATGGTAAGTTTGATTATACTAATGTTAGTGTATCAAATTCAGAAATAACACCAGATACTGAGATTACTGCTAGCGTAACAGTTACCAATTCAGGAAAAGTAAAGGCTAAGGAAGTAGTTCAGATGTATATTAAAGATGAAATTGGTTCTGTAACAAGACCAGATAAAGAATTAAAAGGTTTTGAGAAAATTGAATTAGCGCCTGGAGAAAGCAAAACAGTATCTTTTACAATTACTCCAAAAATGTTAGAATTTACAGGTAAATCAATGGAAAAAGTTTTAGAAGCTGGAGATTATTCTGTAAAAATAGGAACATCATCAAAAGAATATTTAGAAGCAAAATTTAAATTAAAAAAGTAAATAGATAATGAAGAAATCAATCTTACTTATATTAGGAGTTTTTGTGTTTTTTAGCTGTTCTGTATCAAAAACAGCAGTAGTTCAAAAAGATGCAAACGTTAATACTGGCTTAGATAAAACAGCAATTAAAAAGTCAATGATTAAAGCCTTAGAATGGCAAGAGGTGCACCCAATTTTTGCAATTCATCCAACAGATTGGACCGCAGGTGCATACTATACTGGTGTTGCAAGAGCACATAAAACAACAAAAAACATGATGTATATGGCTGCTTTAAAAAATCAAGCAGTAAATAATAATTGGGAGACTTACAAGCGTTTACATCATGCAGATGATGTTGCTATTTCATACAGTTATTTATACATAGGAATGACAGATAAAAGAAAGAACTTTGTAGATCTAGAACCAACAAAAAAATTCTTAGATGCACATTTATACGAGCCAAATAGATGGAAATCAGGAAATTCTAAAGACGTAAAAGGAGAAACTATCTTATGGTGGTGGTGCGATGCATTATTTATGGCTCCTCCAGTTGTTAATTTGTATGCTAAAAAAACAAATCAACCTAAGTATTTAGATGATATGCATAAATATTATATGGAAACGTATAATAGATTGTATGACAAAGAAGAGAATTTGTTTGCAAGAGATATGCGTTATGTCTGGCAAGGAAATGGAAAAAAGAATAAAGAACCTAATGGTAAAAAAATATTCTGGTCTAGAGGAAATGGCTGGGTATTTGGTGGTTTAGCATTAATATTAGATGACATGCCAAAAGA
>CAYPHE010000110.1:0-8111 GCA_964410075.1 uncultured Polaribacter sp. | reverse complement strand
TATAACGCATTACCGCTTTTCTACAAGCTGCATTATAATCTTCTACAGAAATTTTAGTACCAATATCTTCTTTGGTAATTCCCAATTCTTTTTCAACACCCAACTCTATTGGTAAACCATGGGTATCCCAACCTGCTTTTCTTTTTACCTGAAAACCTTTCATGGTTTTGTAACGAGGAAAAATATCTTTAATAGCTCTAGCTAAAACATGATGTACACCGGGTAACCCATTTGCAGATGGTGGCCCTTCAAAAAACACAAAAGATGCTGCATTTTCTCTAGTAGAAACACTTTTTTCAAATATGTTGTTCTCTTGCCAAAAATTTAAAACTTCTTCGGCAACTTTTGGTAAGTCAAGTCCTTTATATTCAGGAAATTTCACTTTCATTTACTGTCATTTCTAATAAGTCTGCGAAATTAGTAATTTTCTGTGAAAATCTATGTGATAGTGGTTTAAAATACAGGGAGTTGTTTCATTTTCAATTTTGTAAAGTCTATAATTGAAATTTTGAAGAGGAAAGTTTTTTTTGCAAAGTGTCATTCTGAATGAAATGAAGAATCTTTTTAGTTGTGGATAATCATCTTTAGGCTATTAAGATTTTTCGACTACATTACATTTCGCTCAAAATGACAATGTAAATATTTCTGAGGCAATTCAAACAACCCCGAATTAAAATTTACTTTTCTTAAACGCGAATTTTAATTTTATAAATAAGATTTGAAAAACTCTAGAAAATATTTTGTTGTATTTAAAGTTGAATAAACTAGCAATCATATCATCTATAGAAAATTGTTCGTGAAAGAATTTTACCCTGTTTTCTATTTGAACATCTGAATATCTGCTATACATTCTTCGTCCAGAGAACTCACTTAATCTCCACTTTAATAGTTTGTTTTTTCGCCAAGTTTTTCGGTATTTGTTAAAATCTGTTTTTCCAGTTTTTAAGTATTCATCAATAGAAGCTGAAGCCAATTCTGCAGTTTGCATGGCGTATCGAATTCCCTCTCCACCTCTAGGATTTATTGCTGAAACAGCGTCGCCAACGGCAATAACGTGGTCTTTATAAAACACATCTTTTAACCCAGGACTGTACCGCAAAATTCCACCATGTTTATCTAAAATCTTATATGCTTTAGATTGTAGATATTCCTCAATAATCTTTTCAGTAATTTTTCTGGTAGTTTTATCGGTTTCTTCTTGATTTATAGAAGTTAAATGTGTTTTTCCTGCACCAACTTTTAGTATTCTATTTTCCATAGGAAAAATCCAAGAATACCCTTTTATAGCCCATTTATGACCAAGAAAAAACAGTAATTTCCCTTTAAATCGATCGTAAACTTCTTGTTCTACTTCTATTAAATATTCTGTACCACTTCCCAAAACCATTTCAGGTTGTTCTTCTTTTTCATCGAACATTACTTTTCGTAAAGGTCCTGTTGCATCTACAACCATTTTGGTTTTTATGGTTTTTGTAGTTGTTGTTTTTCCTTTTTGAAGCGTAAGTGTAACTGTATTATTTTCCACATGTTTACTTACATATCTATACCCTAACAAAACATCTCCTCCAAATTTTACAGTTTCATCTGCTAAAAACTGACGTAGTTTTCCAAAGTCTAAAACAACTCCTTTGTTGGTTTCTCCTTTCCATTCGTAACTATTTTCTGTACATTGAATTACCAAATCGTTCCAATATGCTCCAATAGTTGATTTTGGAATATCAAATTCTTCTAAAGGTTCTAAAGTCATTCCGGCACTAGAAAAATTATTCTGAGAAAAATTCTCGTGCCTTTCAACAAGTAATACTTTATGACCTTTTTTTGCTAAGCTTCTACTTACTTGTCCTCCTGCAGGACCTCCACCAATTACAACAACATCGTACATTTTTTAATTATGAATTATGAGTTACGAATTATAAAAATTCACTTTCTAACATTTAACTTTAGAAACTTTTCAACTTTGCAAACTAAATTCCTCTTTCGTTTTTAATTTGTTCGTATGCAGTTTGAATGCTCTGAAATTTTTCTTTAGCTCCCTGCAAATGTTCTTCTCCTAAATCTCGTAATTTATCTGGGTGGTATTTCTTCACCATTTTTCGATACGCATTTTTTACTTCTTTATCAGTTGCTGTTTTCTCGATTTCTAAAATTTTATAAGCACTGTCCGATTCTTTATAAAACATTGCTTTTATAGACTCATAATCGTAAGTGCTAATATTTAAATAGCCCGCAATTTTACGAATCTCATCAACTTCTTTTTCACTTACAAATTCATCTGCTTTAGCAATGCCAAATAAAAAATGAAGCAATTGTAAACGAGAAGCATGAGGCATATGTTGCTTTATTTGCATACAAACTTGGTATGCCGAAATTTGTTTTTTTACAATACCTTTAAACAACTTAAACGCATTATTGGCTCTTTCTTTGCCATACATACCCACAAATTGTGCACGAACAAAATCTAACTCTCTTTGGTCTATTTTTCCGTCTGCTTTAATAATTACAGCAGCCAAAACCAATAAGCTTATTTCAAAATCACCAGATTGAGTTTGGTTATATGAGTTATTATTATCTTGTTCAAATTCTCTTTTAGCCGTATTAAAATCTTCTAAAGAAAAACCATCTACTACACTTCCTAAAGCAAAACCAATTACAGCACCAATAGGACCTCCAAACGTAAATCCTAACCCTGCACCTAACCATTTTGAAAACTTACTCATCTTCTAAATTTTGCTCAAATATAAGAAAAACCAAAAGCTGTAAAGAGGAATATATGACATCAATTTTATTGATGCCTTTATTAGAAAATCCAGTAGTTTTGCTTTTTGAAAAGCAACTAGATTCTTACTATCTTTGTAGCTTAAAATACTTAATATTATGTATCCAGAAGAATTAGTAAAACCAATGCGTGATCAACTAATCAACGAAGGTTTTGAAGCTTTATATACTGCAGAAGATGTAGACAATGCGTTAGCAAAAAAAGGAACTACTTTAGTAATGGTAAATTCAGTTTGTGGTTGTGCTGCAGGTACTGCAAGACCAGGTGCTATCGCTTCGTTAGGAGCAGATAAAAAGCCAGACAACTTAACTACTGTTTTTGCAGGAGTTGAAAAAGAATCTGTACAAAAAGCACGTGAATATATGATTCCTTTTCCTCCATCTTCACCAGCAATTGCTTTGTTTAAAGATGGTAATTTGGTGCACATGTTAGAGCGTCATCATATAGAAGGAAGATCTGCACAAATGATTGCACAGAATTTAGCAGCTGCTTACGACGAGCATTGTTAAAAAGCCGATCTTAAATTCTTCCCCAAGGGAA
The DNA here is from genome assembly GCA_964410075.1 of uncultured Polaribacter sp. Lineage (GTDB taxonomy): Bacteria > Bacteroidota > Bacteroidia > Flavobacteriales > Flavobacteriaceae > Polaribacter. The sequence continues at coordinate 4,795 of CAYPHE010000110.1, read as the reverse complement.
AGACTTATAGAGATGTGCTAAAAAATTGATCATAAATAAAATCCACGTTTGAAACGTGGATTTTGTATTTTTATAAAAACTTTAAAACATGCCTTCACAATTTTCATCTTATTCTAAAGAAGAAATCAAACAAAAAATTAAAAAGCAACAATTATTTATAAATATTAAGATTGTTGTTATCATTTTAATGGCAATTTTAGCGGTGTTTTCTACTATAGAAAAAGGAGTTTCTTCACTTACTTTTTTACCTTTATTTTTTTTGCCAATGTTATATGTAATGGTAAATGAATTGAAAAAACTAAAGAAAGAATTAACTGAAAGAAAGCAATAACAAAAGATTGCCACATCATTCTTCCTCGCAAAGACAAAAAATAAATTTATGAATAAAGAAGCAATAATAAATAACACTATACAATACGTAAAACAAGAATTGGCTAATGCTGAAGGTGGGCATGATTGGTTTCATATTGAACGTGTTTTTAGAAATGCCATTTTAATTGGTAAAGACGAAAATGTAGATGTTTTTATAGTTTCTTTAGCAGCTTTACTTCACGATATTGCTGATCCAAAATTTTTTAATGGTGATGAAACTATTGGTCCTAAAAAGGCTTCCGATTTTTTACATTCAGAAAATGTAGATAATGGTACCATTGCTCATGTGGTTAATATTATTACGCACATGTCTTACAAAAATGAGTTTTCAGGAAAAAAATCTCCTATTAATTCTAAAGAGTTTCAAGTTGTGCAAGATGCAGATAGGTTAGATGCAATTGGTGCCATTGGTATTGCACGTTGTTTTAATTATGGTGGTTTTAAAAATAGGGCTATTTACAACCCAGAAATTAAACCCAATTTAACCATGACTAAAGAGGAATATAAAAAATCTGATGCACCAACAATTAATCATTTTTATGAAAAGTTATTACTACTAAAAGATAAAATGAATACAGAAACTGGAAAACAAATTGCTTCTGACAGACATGAATACATGCAACAGTTTTTGCAACAGTTTTATAATGAATGGAACGGAATCAAATAATTACTAAATCTCTTTAGCTATTTGTAATGCGGTAATTTTGTATTCTAAAATAGCCAATTCCTCACCACATTCAATAATTTTTTCTACTGAAAGACCACTACTAGAATTTACGAATTCTAAAATTTCTTTTCGTTTAAACATATAGTAGTCTATGGTTTTGTCTATTTTAGATACCATTATTTAGATTCTTGTATAAAATTTATCATTTCGCTTCTGTATTTAGACGCTGGTTTTCCTGTAAATTCTTTAAACAATTTATTAAAATGAGAAAAATTATTAAAACCACACTCAAAACTAATTTCAGAAATACTCATTTGACTTTCCGACAGTAATTTTGTTGCGTGCACTACTCTGTATTCATTTACCATTTTAGTAAACGTTTTACCTGTTGTCTTCTTAAAAAAACGACAAAAAGCAGGCACTGTCATACTTACCAATTCTGCTATTTCATCTAAAGTAATATGCCTATCAAAATTTTCATTTACATATTTAAAAATAACATCAATTTTACTGCTATCTTGAGGTTGTGTTTCTAACACATAACCATCTGCATTTAAAATAGTATAATCGTCTGCTTTTGATAAAGTATTTAAAATTTCTAGAAGAATTAAAATTTGTTTGAACCCTTCTTTTTCGGCAATTTTTTCAATTTTTGGTCCTAGTTTTGTTTTTGTTTTAACACCAAATAAAATTCCTTTTTTTGCTTTTTCCAAAAGAGAATTTACTTTTTTCATTTCTGGAATACTAAAAAAAGTATTTCCTAAAAAATCTGGATGAAACTGAATTAATGTTTCTGAACCATTTGTTGTTAAACGATCTGTAAAACCATTATGTGGTAAATTACTACCAATTAATAAGAGCTGACTGTTGTTGAAATAAGATAGATGATTACCTATATGCCTTTTCCCTTTACCCTTATTTACATAAATTAATTCTATTTCTGGGTGAAAGTGCCAGAATGCTTGAATTTGTTTTTTAAACTCTACATGCTTCTTTACTAGGATAGATTTTCCAAAATCGGGGCTTATTTTTTTTAAGGTAGGTTTTGCATTTGGCATAAGCTGAAATTTATTTCAAATTTAACACGTATCTAATTATAAAATTAAATAAAATTATCTTTAATCTATACAAAATTAACAGTTTTAAAACTTTAACATACATCGATTGATTAAAATATTACATTTTAACCTTTTAGGTCTTCTTTTATTGTTTTACTGAGCTTAAAGATTAAAATGTAAGAATTATAGAACGTTTTCTAATTCTTGATATTGCACTAAAGTGTATTATATTAATTATAAAATACACTATTTTAACATTTAACAGATTTTAAATTAAGTTATCTGACAAAATAGAATATAAATAGGCGAATTTTGATGTTTTTAGACTTTGATTTTGAATATACTTTTACAGTATTAAAAGGTATTACCCAAAAGTAAAATTTTTTTTAAAGTAAATTTAGTTAATTGTTTCATCAAGAGGGAAAACTAATTGATGATAAAAAGCGAGTTCTGGTTAAACTCGCTTTTTTTATGCACTAGATTTAAAAATTATTTTAAATCTATAAATGACTACCTACATTAAAACGTATCTTTACGCCAAACGAAAACAGTGTCTGTAAAAGCAAAAAAATATCTGGGTCAGCATTTTTTAAAAGATGAAAACATTGCTAAAAAAATTGCAGATACACTTACTGGCATCAACTACGAAACTGTTTTAGAAATTGGCCCAGGAATGGGTGTTTTAACAAAGTATTTGTTACAAAAAAAACAACAGGTAACTGTTTTAGAACTAGATACAGAATCTGTAACATACTTAAACACCGTTTTTCCTGTTGAACAATTACATTTAAATACATCACCAGAAAAATTTACTGTAATTGATGGCGATTTTTTAAAACAAAATTTAAAAAACCTATTTGGTGAACAACAATTTTCGGTTATTGGTAATTATCCATACAATATTTCATCTCAAATTGTTTTTAAAATCATAGAAAACAAAGAGTATATTCCTGAATTTTCTGGTATGTTTCAAAAAGAAGTTGCTCTACGAATTGCAGAAAAAAAAGGAAGTAAAGTATACGGAATTTTATCTGTTTTAACTCAGGCTTTTTACGACGTATCTTACGAATTTACAGTACCTCCTTCAGTTTTTAATCCTCCACCAAAAGTAGACTCTGGAGTAATAAAATGCACTAGAAAAGAAAATTATTCTTTACCTGTAGCAGAAAAAACATTTTTTAAAGTTGTAAAAACAGCATTTAATCAAAGACGAAAAATGTTACGCAGTAGTTTAAAATCATTTCAACTATCGGAATCTTTAAAAGAAGACCCTATCTTTGCAAAACGTCCAGAACAACTATCTGTAGAAGAATTTGTTATACTTACTCAAAAATTAATTGCACATGGCGTATGAAGTTACTTCTGAGTTTTTAAAACACGTAAAAAGTTTAATTACATCAGATCAAAAATCTGAAATCACAAAACTTTTTAAAGAAATTCATTATGCTGATGTTGCCGAAGTTTTAGATGAGCTTAATTTTGAAGAAGCCATCTATATTATTAAACTTTTAGATAGCGAAAAGACCTCTGAAATTCTAATAGAATTAGATGAAGATATTCGTGAGAAAATCTTAGAAAATTTATCGGTTAAAGAAATTGCAGAAGAAGTTGAAGAAATGGATTCTGATGATGCTGCAGATATTATTGGTGAGCTTCCTGAAGAACGACAAGATCGAGTAATTTCTCAAATAGAAGATGATGAGTTAGCAGCAGACATTAAAGAATTACTGTCTTATGAAGATGATTCTGCAGGAGCTTTAATGGCTAAAGAATTGGTAAAAGTTTACGAAACTTGGACAGTTGCAGGTTGTATGCGTAAAATTCGTGGTCAGGCTAAAGAAGTAACCAGAGTACACTCTATTTACGTTGTAGATAAAGAAGAAAAACTTGTTGGTCGCTTATCTTTAAAAGACCTAATTGTTGCCAAAAGCACTCAAAAAATTGCAGATATTTATATTAAAAAAGTAGACTCTGTAAATGTTAACGAAAATGGTGAAGAAGTTGCTAAAATTATGGCAAAGTACGATTTGGAAGCCATACCCGTTATAGATGAAACCAATACTTTGTTAGGAAGAATTACCATTGATGATATTGTAGATTTATTAAAAGAAGAAGCAGATAAAGATTATCAATTAGCGGCTGGTATTTCTCAAGATGTAGAAGCAGATGATAGTATTCTACAACTAACAAAAGCACGTTTACCTTGGCTTATTTTAGGCTTGTTTGGTGGTTTGGGTTCTGTTTTTATTATGGAAGGTTATGAGGAAATAATGTCTAACCCTGCTTATAGAAGTTTATTCTTTTTTACACCTTTAATTGCGGCAATGGCTGGTAATGTTGGTGTACAATCTTCTGCTATTATTGTACAAGGTATTGCTAATGACAACGTAAAAGGAAGTTTGTTTAGCCGTTTGCTAAAGGAAGTCGGTCTTAGTTTAATTAACGGATTTGTTTTGGGTGTTTTAGTAGTTTTAGCAGGTTTTGCAATGAAAATGCAACTCGATTTTAGCTTGACTATTGCATTTTCTATGATGTCTGTAATTGTAGTTGCGGCCTTAATTGGCACATTTGTTCCGATTATTTTAGACAAAAGAGGTATTGACCCTGCAATAGCTACTGGACCATTTATTACCACATCCAATGATATTTTTGGAATCTTTCTTTTCTTTTTTATTGCAAAATTAATATTGGGGTTCTA
>CAYPHE010000109.1:2283-8121 GCA_964410075.1 uncultured Polaribacter sp. | reverse complement strand
GAGAAAGCGCCAATAAAAATGTAGCTATTGAAAAAGGAAGTAAATTTGATAGCATTAAAAAAATTAGTATTAATCAACTGCAAATTACAAAGCTATTTGGAGATTTTAAAATGGATTACTTCAGTCGTTCCTCCTTCGTAATAATGAATGAATTAGCTCTGCAAAATAGCCTTATTAATCCGTTTGATTAGTTTAGGTCCTTCATAAATAAAACCAGTATACACCTGAACCAAATCTGCTCCAGCGGCTATTTTTTCTAAAGCGTCTTCTGCAGAATGAATACCTCCTACTCCAATAATTGGAAATGCTTTGTTGGATTTGTCCGCTAAGTATTTGATAACTTTTGTACTTTTTTCTTTAATTGGTTGTCCGCTTAACCCTCCATTACCAATAGCTTCTAACTGCGAATCTGAAGCTTTTAAATCTTTTCTATCTGTTGAAGTATTGGATGCAATAACTCCATCGATTTTAGTTTCAGCTACTAATTCTATAATCTCATCTAACTGAATATTATTTAAATCTGGAGCTATTTTCAGAAGAATTGGTTTTAAATTTTTCGACTCTGCTCGAAATGACAACTCTTTATTTATTTTTTGACAAGCTGTAATCAACTCTAATAAATAAGCCTTGTCATTTAATTTTGCATGGCTACCTACATTTGGGCAACTTACATTAAGTACAAAATAATCTACATGCTCATGAAGCGCTTCAAATACTTCTAGATAATCTTTAGTGTAATCTTCTGGTTTGGTTTGCGTATTTTTCCCAATATTTCCTCCAATTATAAGGTTGGTTTGCTTCTTTTTAAGGTTTTCAATTGCGGGTGCAATTCCCTCATTATTAAAACCCATTCTATTGATAATACCTTTGTCATCTTTTAAACGAAATAACCTTTTCTTTGGGTTACCAGCTTGTGCTTTTGGAGTTATTGTTCCAATTTCTATAAATCCAAAACCAAAATTAGCTAGTTCATTATACAAAACCGCATTTTTATCGAAACCAGCAGCCAAACCAACTGGATTTTTAAATGTTAGTCCAAATAAATTTCGTTCTAATTTTTTATCTTCTACTACATACAAACTTCTAAATATTGAAGCTAAAAAAGGAATTTTACATAAAATTCTAATTAACGAAAAAGTAAAATAATGAACTTTTTCTGGGTCGAAAAGAAATAATATTGGACGAATTAAGGTTTTGTACATTATACTATAATTTATATAAAAAAAGCTCCAAAAAAGGAGCTTTGATACTATCGTAATACAGCATTAACATTCTTTTCGAAAGATTGCTGTAATTTTTGCATTATTTTGTCTATTTGTTTGTCTGCCAATGTTTTGTTTTCGTCTTGCAATACAAAACTTACCGCATAAGATTTTTTCCCTTCTGGTAACTTATCTCCTTCATACACATCAAACAAATCAACTTCTTTTAGTAATTTTTTTTCTGACTGAAATGCTAAGTTGTAGATTTCCTTAAATTCTGTTTTTTGATCTAACAACAATGCCAAATCTCTTTTTACAGAAGGAAACTTAGGTAAATCAGCAACTTTTACTTTTTTATTTCCAGATAGTTTTAATAAAGTAGCCCAATCGAAATCGGCAAACAATACTTCTTGTTTGATACCAAATTCTTTTAAAATGCTTCGTTTCACAACACCAAAGTCAACCAGTTTGGTTTTTCCTAGAAAAAGTGAAATTCCTTCTGAAAAAACATCCTTTTTGGTTGGCGCAGTTTTTAAATTGCTAAAGCCTAACTTTTGTAAAACAACTTGTACAATTCCTTTTAAAAAGAAAAAATCCGATGTTTTATTGGCTACCGTCCAACTTTCTTGAGTTCTATTTCCTGTTACAAATAATGTCAAATGTTTTTGCTCTTCATACTTGTCATTAAATTTATGATAGGTTTTACCAAATTCATAAAATTGTAACGCACTATTTTTTCTATTGATGTTATAAGCAACTGATTCTAATCCACTAAACAATAAAGACTGACGTAATACTTTTAAATCGTTACTTAACGGATTTAACATGGCCACATTAGCTTCTTCATTTAAATTATCAGATAAAGAAACGTACTCTGGTTTTGTTAGCGAATTTGCCATGGTTTCGTTAAAACCTAATGCAGTTAACTGATTGGCAACTACGTTTTCAACCTTAGTTTCTTTATTATTATCAAAAGAAATAGAAGTATTTAACTTGTGAGAAAATTCGATGTTGTTATATCCGTACACACGAAGTATCTCTTCAATAATATCTGCTTCACGCTGAACATCTGTTCTGTAAGAAGGAATTGTTAAACCTAAACCACCTTCTGTTTCACTATTAATTTTTATTTCTAGCGAAGCCAAAATATTTTTAATCGTTTCTCTTGGTATTTTTTGACCAATCAAACGATTGGCATTTTCATAAGATAAAAACACTTGAAAATCCTCTAGCTTTACAGGATACAAATCAGTTATGTCTGATGCCATTTTACCTCCTGCATATTTTTCGATTAACAAAGCTGCTCTTTTTAAAGCATACTTTGTTAAATTAATATCTATTCCTCTTTCAAAACGAAAAGAAGCGTCTGTATTTAATCCAAATCGTTTCGCTGTTTTTCTTACAGAAACAGGGTTAAAATAAGCACTTTCTAGAAAGATAGACGTTGTATTTTCGGTAACTCCAGAATTTAATCCGCCAAAAACACCTGCAATACACATTGGATTTTCATCGGCATCACAAATCATAATATCTTCTGCAGATAATTCTCTTTCAACTTCATCTAATGTTGTAAATTTTGTGCCTTCTTCTAATGTTTTTACAACTACCTTATTTCCTTTTATTTTTTGAGCATCAAAAGCATGAAGCGGCTGCCCTAGTTCATGCAACACATAGTTGGTAATATCTACAATGTTGTTTTTTGGCACTAACCCAATTGCTTTTAACCTATTTTTAATCCATTCTGGAGATTCTTTTACTTCTATATCTGTAATTGTAATTCCACAGTAACGCGGCACTAACTCTTTATTTTCAACTTCAATATCAAAACGAAGTGTGCGTTCATCTACATGAAAATCGCTTACAGAAGGAGAGATTAATTCTAAATCGATTTCTTTTTGAATTAAACCAGCCCTTAAATCTCTAGCAACACCAAAATGACTCATTGCATCAGATCTATTTGGTGTTAAACCAATTTCAAAAACGTAATCTGTTTCTATATTAAAGACTTCTGCTGCTGGCGTACCTACTTTTAAGTCATTATCTAAAACTAGAATTCCATCATGACTTTTACCTAAACCTAATTCATCTTCGGCACAAATCATTCCATGGCTTACTTCTCCTCTAATTTTTCCTTTTTTTATTTTAAAACCTTCTCCTTTATCGTCGTACAATGTTGTACCAATTGTTGCTACAGGAACTTTTTGACCTGCTGCCACATTTGGTGCACCGCATACTATTTGAACTAATTCTTGTTCTCCTAAATCTACTGTAGTAACCTTTAAACGGTCTGCATTTGGGTGTTGCACACAAGTAACTACTTTACCAACAACAACTCCTGCTAAACTTCCTTTTATAGACTCTTTAGTTTCAATTCCTTCTACCTCTAACCCTAAATCGGTTAGCAACTCTCCTGTTTTTTCAGGATTCCAGTCGATTTGTAAAAATTTTTGTAACCAATTGTATGATATTTTCATGCGTATGCTTAAATTTTAGCTGGGGCAAATTTACTTAAAAAAGTAATTTTTTAAGATGTTTTACGAATTAAAATAAAACGAGTCTCTAATTTAAAGATACGATCTATAAACACCATAGTTTTTTTATGGTTAAAAGTCATTCTTATTTATATTTAGACTTTAGTATTTAGTTGACAGACTGTATGTGTTAGTTCAATTTTCAGTAATTAACAAACATTTACCAAAAGTAGCTACTAGTAACCACTTTTAAACTATATACTGAAATCTACCGTCTATTATATACTTTCCTTCTGTCTAAAAACTATCGACTACCAACTTCTACATTTCTAAAACATGAAGTATGATTTAAAACAGATTTGATAGCTATGTATGAAAAAAATGAATTGATTTCTTACTTAAATATTTTTTTATCAAGTAGTGTGTAGAGCTTATAATATAAAAAAGCAAATGAAGTTCCTATGAAAAAACCAGTTAGTATGTCAATTGGAAAATGAACTCCTAAATACAGCCTGCTATATGCAAAAACTAAAGGAAATATCAACATAAAATAAATGTATTTATACCTGTGTCTTAATACTAAAATGGTAAATACCGTAAAAAAAGTTGATGTTGTAGCATGGCCAGACATAAAACTAAACCCTTTCGGATTAATACTTCTTCTTAGTAAGTGATTAATATTAGGGTTTCTATTAGGTCTAAGCCTTTCAAAAGTATTTTTAATAAGATTGGTAAACTGATCTGAAAAAGCAACTAGAATAATCATGACTAAAACCACAAATAATGCTTTTTTCCAACCAAAAGTTTTAAAAAGTAAATAAATAATAAATAAAAAAAGAGGTATCCAGTTTTTCTGATTAGTAATACCCAACCATAATGGATCCCAAAATTCTGTTCCCAAATTATTTAGGAAAATTAAAGCTTCTCTGTCTGCTTGTAAAATACTATCAAACATATTATTGACCAACTTTTAAAATTTCTACTTCAAAAACCAAATCTGCTTTTGGTGGAAAAGGACCAAATTTATCTGGGCCGTATGCAATATAGTAAGGGATAAACAATCTTGCTCTTTCTCCTTCTCTTAATTGTAATAAACCTTCTTTAAAACCAGAAATCATTGGTCTATTTGTATCGTCTAATTGACAAACTAAAGATTGTGGATCGTTAAAAGTAGATTGAATTTCTTTACCATCTGCAATGTACAGAGTATAATTTAATTCTGTTGGTTTGTGCAACACTACCTTTTTTCCATTGGTTTCTTTTAGTTTTAAGACTTTTAACCCAGATGTTGTTTTTGTTGCTTCAATTTCATTCATTTTAGCAGAAAAAACTTCTTTATCTTTTAAATATTTAGCATATCTAGCTTTTTCTAACTCAATTTTATTTGCTTCTCTTTCTTTATTAGCAATGGTTATTTTTTCTAGTTCATCAATAAAAATTTCTCCTGCATTTTTAAAAGCTTTTGCTTCTTTTCCAATTCTTATAATTTCAATAGTGTTAATCGTATCGTTTTTTTCAATTTGATTAACCACAACCATTCTAAGAGAATCTTTTGCTTTTTGAAAAGTAATAGTATCAGAAAAAATAGTTTTTAGCTTTTTTTCTTGTTCTGAATCAATAGTAGTTTTTCCGAAAACGGTATGTCTATTATCTAAGTGATAAGTAGGTTTGTGGGTAATAAAAAATTGGCTTCCATTAGTTGCCTTACCTGCATTTGCCATAGATAAAATTCCTGCATCGTTATGACTATAAAGTAATGCACCATCTTTATCTTTTGGAAATTCATCTTCAAAACTATATCCTGGATTTCCTCTACCTGTTCCTGTAGGATCACCGGTTTGAATCATAAAATCTTTAACAACCCTATGAAATGTAATATTGTTATAATAAGGTTTTCCTTTTAAGGATCCTGTTACTTTAGAGTTTGTTCCCTCAACAAGAGATACAAAGTTTGCAACAGTCATTGGTACATCTTTGTAGTATAATTCTAAAAAAATGTCTCCTTTATTTGTATTTATTTCTGCATACAGACCATCTTTAAGACCTGTATATCTTGGAGATGCACAAGAAATAACAAATAGCGATATTATCCCTAAAAGAAAAACCTTTTTAATCATTATTATTTTAATACTTCTAGTAATTCAACTTCAAAAATTAATGTTGAA
>CAYPHE010000109.1:0-2183 GCA_964410075.1 uncultured Polaribacter sp. | reverse complement strand
TTTTTATTATTTTCATTTCTATTTAATTTATTTTAATTAATGTTACTTTACTTTTTATTGATGTATTTATTCCTATTTTATTTGAGTCTCCTGCAATACCAAAAGCATTATAAAAAGGGATGACAAAGGTAACAGTTTCTCCTTCTTTCATCAACTTTATTCCTTTTTGAATTGCTGAAATAAAATCTTCTTTATCGACTTTATATGTTTTAACTCCTAGCTCTTTTTCGCTGTAAATTGTATTTCCTTGTAAATCTGTAATATTATAATGTAGTTTTACAACATCTCCTTGTTTTGGTATAGGTAAATCAGCCTCAACTTTATTATTGTATGTATACCAAAAACCATTTTTAGATTGAATATAGTCTGTTAGAGAATCTCTTTCGATTAATTGAAGAATTTTATGCTCTTCTTGGTCTTTTAGGGCTTTATAGTTTTTTGTAGTTTCTTTTAAAACTGTTGTAGATGGTTTAGGGTTAATAGGTCTTCTGGGTTCAACCTTAGAACATGCTAACAAAAACAACAAGAAAAATATAGAAAAAAAACTATTCTTCATTATTAGATATTAATTCTGTTTTGTACTTAGGTAATAACTCTCTAAATTTTGCTAAAGTGTCTTCCATAGATAAGTCTGATTTTCCTCCAGCAGCGTTGGTATGCCCTCCGCCTTCAAAATGATTTCTAGCAAATTCATTTACAGAAAAACTTCCTTTAGAACGAAAAGAAATTTTAATTATTTTTTGCTCAACATCTTCAATAAAAATTGCTGCAAAAATAATTCCTTTTAACGATAACGCATAATTTACAACACCTTCTGTATCTCCTTTTTCAAAATTATGACGTTTTTTTTCTTCATCTGTTAATGTGATAAAAGCGCTATTAAATTCAGGGTAAATTTGTAAATTTTGTAAAGCCTGACCTAATAATAATAATCTTCCATGAGAATTAGAATCGTAAACAAGACCATGAATTTTATCGTTTTCTGCTCCTTTATCAATCAAATCCGCTATAATTCTGTGTGTTTTACTAGTTGTAGAACGGTAACGAAACGATCCTGTATCGGTCATAATTCCAGTATACAAACATGTTGCAATATCAGAATCAATCAAATCTAAATCATTATTCATTTTAATGAACTCGTATACCATTTGACAAGTAGAGCAACTTTCTACATCAGAGTACATGTACTTAAATTCATCTGGTTGTTGGTGATGATCTATTAATGCAAAATCATTTTTATATGTTTCTAAAGTATTTTTCATGTCATTTCCAACACGATGCAACGCATTAAAATCCAATAGAAAAATAATATCAGAATTTGAAATTACCCTATGAGATTGTTTGTTTTGCCAATCGAAACGGTATGTATCTTCTGAGCCAGGTAACCAATGTAAAAAATCTGGGTATTCATTAGGAACAACCACCTTTGGCGTATGTCCTTTTTTATTAAAATAATTACATAATGCTAATGTAGACCCCATTGCATCTCCATCTGGGTTTCTATGCCCAATAATTACAATGTTTTTAGGTGAACTTAAAAATTGTTGTAGTTCTTCAAATCCTTTTAAAATCATAGTTTGCGAATATACAATATAATCCAATTTTAAATAGTGATTGGTATGATTAAAAATTTATGTAAGTTTGCCAAAATTTTAAAAAAGAAGTAACATTTAAAAAGTACTTTTTAAATAACTAAAAACAAAAAATGGCAACAAACAGAACATTTACCATGATAAAACCAGATGCTGTTGAAAACGGACATACTGGTGCAATACTTGATAAAATTAATGCTGCAGGTTTTAGAATTGTAGCTTTAAAGAAAACACAAATGACTAAGGCAGATGCTGAAACTTTTTATGCAGTGCATAATGAGCGTCCGTTTTTTGGAGAGTTGGTTGAATTTATGACACGTGGACCAATTGTAGCCGCTGTTTTAGAAAAAGAAAATGCTGTTGAAGATTTTAGAACTTTAATAGGTGCTACAAATCCTGCTGATGCTGCGGAAGGAACTATTAGAAAATTATATGCAACTTCTATGGGAGAAAATGCTGTACATGGTTCTGATTCTGATGAAAATGCAACAATTGAAAGTAATTTCCATTTTTCTGGTAGAGAAATGTTTTAATGTTAGACAGTAGACAGTAGACAGTAGACAGTAGACAGTAGACAGTAGACAGTAGACA
>CAYPHE010000108.1:0-8150 GCA_964410075.1 uncultured Polaribacter sp. | reverse complement strand
ATAATAGCCTCTTTAATTTTATTGATAGGCGTTTATTTTATTACTTCTAGAAAAAGAACAACAGAAAATGAAAAATCCGAATAAGTTTTCACTTATCAATCCTAAAAAATTCCCTTTTTTTTATGGTTATATTGTTTTAGTTTTTGGTAGTATTGGTATTTTATTTAGTATTCCAGGACAAACAGTTGGTGTTTCTGTATTTACAGACCCTATAAAAGATGCTTTAGGTTTAGATAGAAATCAATTTAGTAATGCCTATATGGTTGGTACGTTGTTAAGTGCCTTTTTTATTACTAAAGCAGGGTTTTTATTTGATAGATTTGGAGCAAGAATTGTAGCTCTTACTGCAACATTGGGCTTAAGTTTAGCTGTTTTTTTAATGTCTTTTTCAACAAAAATCAATCAATTTGTTTTTTCTATTATAAACACCAGTTCATGGGTTCTTACCTTTATTCTATTGAGTCTGTTGTTTTTTCTACTTCGTTTTTTTGGACAAGGAGTACTAACAATGGCTTCTAGAAATATGGTAATGATGTGGTTTAACAAAAACCGAGGTAAAATAAATTCTATAAGTAGCATAACTATTTCTTTGGGTTTTTCAAGTGCACCACTTTTACTAAATTATTTAAACGATGCCTATGGTTGGCAAATGAGTTGGCAAATATTAGGTTTTACTTTACTTATTTTTAGCATACTAATTCTTCAATTTTATAGAAATAAACCAGAAGATTTTGGGTTATTTCCAGATGGGGTTTCAAAAGAAACTACTTTAAAAAGAGAAGCAAAAGAAGAAGAAAGTTTCACCTTAAAACAAGCAAAAAAAACCAGAGTATTTTGGATGTTTGCGTTAGCTTTATCTTTTAATAGTTTCTTTTTTACGGGATTTACATTCCATGTAGTGTCTATCTTTAAGGAACAATTATTCACTAAAAATGAAGCCATTGCTATTTTTTTACCTATTTCTATTGTTGCTATAATAATATCCACAGCTGGTAATATTTTAAGTGATTACGTAAATCATAAAATTTATTTATTTCTAATGGTTTTTAGTGGCTTACTAGCTTCTTTAGGGCTTTTGTACTTATCTAATAACTATGGTGTTTATTTACTAGTTATTGGTTTGGGGGCTTTTGCAGGTTTATTTGGTGTTGTAAATGCAGTTACATGGCCAAAGTATTATGGTAGAAAATTTTTGGGTTCCATAACAGGAAAAGTAACCAGTTTTTTAGTAATAGCAAGTGCAATTGCACCTAGTCTATTTAGCTACTTTTTCACATTATTAGGAAGCTACGGTAAAATAAGTTATTTAACAATTCCGTATTTACTTTTTATTTTTTTTGGTTCTTTAAGTATGAAAAAACCATCTGTATAAATCTTTTTAGTGTAATATCTCAATGATAATTTTTAATTTACGGTGCAAGTTTTTTTTACAAACAGCATCTAAAACTAAAATAGAAATTATGAAAACTATCATTACTCTTACATTAAGTAGTTTATTATTTATAATTACCGCTTGTAATTTAAAAAAAGAAAAAATTTCGCAACACCATTTTCATGGCAATACTAGTCATGTACACAGTCACACCAAAAACACAACAGATTATTTTGATGAATATGTTATTGAAGATAAGGAATTTGGAACAAAAACAGAAGTAACTATTTCAGGTAACAATCGTATTATTAAAACAAACGCGCTACCCAATCATAAAGCAGGAGAATTCCCTACAAGAGGAAATCCAAATAAAATTTCTGCGCAAAAAAGAACCTATACTATTCCTTTACATCCTGTTTACACAGGAAAACCAAAATGGGCTAGAGAACCAGGAATAGCTTTAAATGGTATAAAATTCGAACCACAAACAGCAGAAGTAATTGTTTGCGATACGGGAGAACATTATAGAGTAGAGGCAAAGCAGAATTTAATCAATTTAGGTTTAGACTTTAATAATGCACATGTACAACCAACAGGGGCTTATCATTATCATGGTACTCCAACCAGTATCATTTCTATTTTTGATAAAGGAGAAGACTTGGTGCATATTGGTTTTGCTTTAGATGGCTTTCCAATTTATTATTCTAAAAGTGGTAAATACAAACCAAGTTATCGATTAAAAGACAAAAAATACGAAGGAGAAGATTGTACGTATTCAACGCCACATCATAGTAAAACGATAGAATTGAATAACCAACAAGTGGACGGAAAGTTTGTTTCAGATTGGGAGTTTGATAAAAATTATGGAGATTTAGATGAAGCAAATGGCATTACTGTTAATGGTAGATATATGTATTTGGTTACAGATATTTACCCTTTTATTGGCCGTTATTTAATGGGAGAATTTAAAGAAGAGAGAAGAAGAGGGCCACCACCAAACGGTAGACGACCTCAAAGAGGACAAAGACCAGATGGACCACCACCTACAAAACAATAGCTGTATCTAATTTTTTAAGCATAAATAGACTTTCATCTTTCTTATAAAAACATCAACCATTACAAATACCTATTTGTAATGGTTTTTTGTATAAAAAAAATTTAAAATAACCACCTGATAGTTATATGCTTTGTTTTAAATAATAGCACACCATTTGAATATATTATTTCTACCTCGTATTTTTTTAATAAAAATTCAATAAAAAGCTCTTTAGATTAAATAATCATTATAAAACTTTAACAAATTATAAACACTATCTAGGTTTAATCTAAATAAATAAAACTTTATTTTTATAAAAAAAACAATACATATGACATTATCAGAAATATACACAAGTGGAATTCAAAAACAAAATAGAGGACATTTTGCTAACATTGTAAAAATAGCAAAGGCAGATGAGAAGGTTACAATTGAAGAACAAGCCTTACTATTTAAAATTGCAAAAAACCTTAATTTAAGTCCTACTAATTATAGTAAAATACTAGAAAATCCTTACAAATTCCCTATAAATCCACCAGTAAACTCAGAAGATAGAATTACCCGATTGTACGGACTGGCGACAATGGTTTTAGCTGATGGGAGTGTAGCTTTAGAGGAAATGAAGTTAATGCAAAAAATAGCCATTGGTCTAGGTTTTTCATCAAAAAATGTAGAAAAAGTCTGTAAAAAATCAATTGAACTAATTATTATGGAAGTAGATTTAGAATTTTTTATAGAAGAAATAAAGAAAGTCAACAGATCTAAAAGTTAGTCTTCTTATTTAATATTATTAATTAGCTCGCATTTGCGAGCTTTTCTAATTCTAGAGCATAAAGAAACCTTAAAAACCATAAATTATTTATCCAAAAATATTAGTTTCATTTATTGTGTTCGAATTGCCAAAAATTTATTAAAATTTCGATTTCATCATTAAATCAATAACGTTTTTTGTAATTTTCAAACTTGTTCAAATGTTATAAATTACTTCTTAATGAAAAAAAACACTACTTTTTTTCTACTTTCCCTTTTATTTACATACATATGTATTGCTCAAGATAGACTTACAGGTAAACATTTTGCAACCCGTTCAGAGGTTTTAGGTCAAAACGGAATGGTAGCAACTAGCCATCCTTTAGCCACTCAAATTGGATTAGACATTCTTAAAAATGGAGGAAATGCTATTGATGCAGCCATTGCAGCAAATGCAGCTTTAGGACTCATGGAACCTACTGGTTGTGGAGTTGGTGGCGATTTATTTGCCATTGTTTGGGATGCTAATACTAAAAAATTATATGGATTAAATGCTAGTGGTAGATCGCCTAAAAAACTTACTTTAGCATATTTTGAAGAAAAAGGAATGTCAAAAATTCCTTCTTTAGGTCCTTTACCAGTAAGTGTTCCCGGTGCTGTAGATGGTTGGTTCGAATTGCATAAAAAATTCGGCACAAAACCAATGACAGAGATTTTAGCACCAGCAATTAGTTACGCTGAAAAAGGTTTTCCGCTTACAGAACTTATCGCTTGGTATATGAACAGAAGTATACCTTATTATAAATCGAAAGGATTTCCTAATATAGAAGAAACGTATTTTCAACAAAATGGAGGTAAACTTCCAAAAGAGGGGCAAGTCTATAAGAATCCTTATTTAGCAAGTACGTATAAAAAAATAGCCAATGGAGGTAGAGAGGCATTTTATAAAGGAGACATTGCTAAAACGATTGGAAAATTTATAAAAGAACAAGGTGGTTTTTTATCTGCAAAAGATTTGGCAAATCATAAATCTGAATGGGTTGAACCAGTTTCTATCAATTATAGAGGATACGATGTTTGGGAACTACCTCCAAACGGACAAGGAATTGCAGCTTTGCAAATGCTTCAAATTTTAAAAGGATACGATTTTTCTAAAATTGAGTTCGGTAGTGCAGAACACCTTCATTTATTTACAGAAGCCAAAAAATTGGCTTTTGAAGATAGAGCCAAATATTATGCAGACATGAACTTTTTTGATGTTCCTGTAGAAGAGTTGTTATCTGATGAATATGCTGAAAAAAGAAGAAAACTGATAGGAGAAAGAGCTAGAACTTATTCAGCAGGAGAAATTTCTGCAGGCGAAACTATTTATATGACGGTGGCGGATAAAGAAGGAAATATGATTTCTTTAATTCAGAGTAATTATAGAGGAATGGGTTCTGGAATGGTACCACCAAAATTAGGTTTCATGTTACAAGATAGAGGAGAATTGTTTAGTTTAAAAAGAGGACAAGCAAATACTTACGAGCCAGAAAAACGTCCTTTTCACACCATTATTCCTGCTTTTATTACTAAAGATGGAAAGCCATTTGTAAGTTTTGGAGTTATGGGTGGTGATTTTCAACCCATGGGGCATTCTCAAATTGTTATGAATCTAATTGATTTTGGAATGAATTTGCAAGAAGCTGGTGATGCACCAAGATGGGATCATACGGGTGGAGCAAGTCCAATGGGAGCAACTACAACAGATACAGGAATAATTAGAACAGAATCAGGAATTCCTTATATGACCCTAAGAGGGTTAATGAATAAAGGTCATCAAACAGGAACAGCGAGAGGTGTTTATGGTGGTTACCAAGCCATAATGTGGGATGATGAAAACAAAGTGTATCATGGAGCTTCAGAAAGTCGTAAAGACGGGCAAGCAGCTGGGTATTAAACACAATTATTAGAACAAGTCTAATTATTAGAATGACGGTAGAAAAAATCTTAGCCAAACTAATTTCTTACCCTATTTTAGGAGGAGAACCTAACCTTAAAATCATCAACTGGATTAAAGAATATATCGAATCTTTTGGTATAGAAGTTCAGCTTGTATTCAACGAAAATAAAAATAAAGCTTCTTTACATTGTAGAATTGGACCACCAGTAGATGGTGGAGTAATTCTTTCTGGTCATACAGATGTAGTTCCTGTAGAAGGACAAACATGGTTAACAGATCCTTTTACTTTAATCGATAAATCAGATGGCAAATTCTACGGAAGAGGAACCTGCGATATGAAAGGCTTTTTAGCTTGTTGCTTGGTTGTTTTACCAGAAATGGTAAAAGCAAATTTAAAAACACCTATTTATTTTGCTTTTTCTTATGATGAAGAAATCGGGTGCTTGTCAGGATCTCAATTGGCACAAGCTATTGCAGAGTTTTATAACGAAAAACCAAAATTCGCTATTATTGGAGAACCTTCTTTACTAAAACCAATTATTGGACAAAAAGGAATATGCATTTTAGAAACTTATGTAAACGGTTCTGCAGGGCATAGTAGTAGAATTAAAAATGAAGTAAGTGCAGTACACGAAGCTGCCAAATTAATTGTTTGGCTAGAAAATAAAATGGATCAATTGATTTCAGAAAATAGATTGGACAATCGTTTTGATCCACCGCACTCTAGTATTCATGTGGGAATGATGAACGGAGGAATAGCTCCAAATGTAATTGCAGACAAAGCTAGTTTCTTTTGGGATTTACGTACAATTCCTATGGATAGTGTTGAAGAAATTGTTGCTGAATTTAAAACTTACTGTAGCGAAAGAGAATCTGAATTGAAAGCAATTTTCTCAGATTTTTCAATTGAAACAAAAGAAAATCATCCACCTGTTCCGCATTTAGACACCAAAGAAAATGTAGCAATTGTAAATCTTATCAAAAATATTTCTGGCGAAACAAATTTAAGTGCAGTTTCTTATGCATCAGAAGCTGGTCAATTTGCTAATGAGGGTTTTCAGGCAGTAATCTGTGGACCTGGAGACATTTCTCAGGCACATCGACCAAACGAATTCATCACCAAAGAACAACTCAACAAAGGGGTTGAAATGATACAAAATCTTGTCACTGAGTTTTCAAAAAAATAACTATTGTAATTAATTCAAATATCTATATAAAATGAAATCACTTGTAAAATTAGGAGTACTACCTCTTTTTTTGTTATTACTGCTACCCCCTCTAATTGCTCAGCAAATAGATAGTACAACCTTTAATGGTTTAAAACTAAGAAATATTGGCCCTGCATTTACCTCTGGTAGAATTGCAGATATTGCAATACATCCAAAAAACGAAAATGTTTGGTATGTTGCTGTTGGTTCTGGTGGCGTTTGGAAAACAACCAATTCAGGTACAACATGGAAACCTATTTTTGATAAACAAAAATCTTTTTCTATTGGCGCAATCGCTATAGATCCTAATAATACGCATACCATTTGGGTAGGAACTGGAGAAAATGTAGGTGGTCGTCACGTAGGTTTTGGTGATGGAATTTACGTAAGTCACGACGATGGAGGTTCTTGGAAAAATATGGGTCTAAAAAATTCCGAGCACTTATCTAAAATAATTGTACATCCAGAAAACTCAGATATTATTTGGGTAGCTTCTCAAGGCCCATTATGGACTTCTGGTGGCGAAAGAGGTATTTATAAAACTATAGACGGAGGAAAAACATGGAAAAGAACTCTAGGAGATGAAAAATGGGTTGGAGCTACAGATTTATTAGTAGATCCAAGAAATCCAGATGTTTTATATGCAGCTACTTGGCAGCGTCAAAGAATTGTTGCGGGATATCTTGGTGGTGGACCAGGCTCTGGTATTCATAAAAGTACAGATGGAGGTGAAACTTGGAAAAAATTAACTAATGGAATTCCAAAATCTAATTTGGGTAAAATAGGTTTGGCTATTTCTCATTTCAATCCAGATGTAATTTATGCAGCTATAGAATTAGATAGAAGAAAAGGTGGTTTGTTTATCTCAAATAACAAAGGAGAGTCTTGGACAAAGCAATCTAATGCAATTTCTGGAGGAACAGGTCCTCATTATTATCAAGAATTGTATGCTTCTCCTCACCATGATGGGAAATTGTTTTTAATGAACAATTACGTGCAAGTTTCTGACAATCATGGAAAAACATTTTATACCATGAACGAGAAAAACAAACATGTAGACAGTCACGCAATGGCGTTTAAAGCTTCTGATCCAAATTATGTGTTGTTTGGAACAGATGGTGGTTTGTACGAAAGTTTCGACTTAACAAAAAGCTGGAAATACATCAGAAACTTACCAATTACCCAGTATTTTAAATTGGCGGTAGACGATTCTAAACCATTTTACAAAATTTACGGAGGAACACAAGATAACGGTTCACATGGAGGACCATCACAAACGATGTGGTCAGATGGAATTGCTAATTCTGATTGGTGGAAGACTCTAGGAGCAGACGGTCATCAATCGGCAATAGAACCAGGAAATCCTAATATTACTTATGGAGAATTTCAACAAGGAGCTTTATGGAGAATCGATCAAACTACCAGAGAAACCGTTTTTATTCAGCCTCAAGCCATGGAAGGAGATCCTTTTGAACGTTTCAATTGGGATGCACCGATTTTGGTTAGTCCTCACAATCCAAAACGCTTGTATTTTGCTTCTCAACGTGTTTGGCGTTCTGAAAATAGAGGAGATGATTGGACTGCAATTTCTAAGGATTTAACATTAAACCAAAATAGATTGCAGCTTCCTTATTACGGAAAACAACAAAGTTGGGACAATGCTTGGGATGTATATGCGATGTCTAACTACAATACCGTAACTTCTTTGGCGGAATCTCCAAAACAAGAAGATTTAGTTTATGCAGGAACAGATGATGGAATTATTCAAACTACTGAAAATGGTGGAGATACTTGGAGAAAATTCACCTTAAGTTCTATTAAAGGATTAGAGCATGTTCCTTT
>CAYPHE010000107.1:0-8153 GCA_964410075.1 uncultured Polaribacter sp. | reverse complement strand
GAAATGACATTCGATTCAAAAAAATCTAAAATAAACTAACAATCAACGATTCTAATTTTAAAAATTATGTTAAATAGAGTGATTTTCGATAAAAAATCGTATCAAAAACAAATGAATTAACGTTGTTTCTACATTCGGTTTTATACCCCAAACTGAGTCAAGTGATGGTCGATATGTTTATAAAAAGAAATATTCCACTCTTCTTTACTTAATTTCCCAAAAGAGTGCGATTCTTTTCCTTCAAAATGATGCTCACCTAATTCTTGTGTTTTATTGATGTATGCAATTAATCTTGTTTTTTCTTCTTCAAAGTTTTTATCTTCTTTCATTAAAAACTGTGGTGCTGTTCGGCTATTTTTCGAGTAAGGTTTTGTGCCACAAACAATTTTCTTTACAAACGCTTTTAGCATAAACTTTGTAAAGGCATTTGGTTTTGGGTGTTTGTCTGTGTATACCATTTCGTATTGAACATTTAAATGTGCTAACATTTGGCTTACACTCATTTCTCCCCAAGTTGCTTTTGTGGTTGGTGTTAACTTGTCAATTCTACTGAATACTTCTTCAGCAACTGGTTTTGTAAATAAGTTTTTCATGGTTAATTTGTTTTGGTTAATAGTATAATATCTGTTAGGTGTGTGTAAATTACTATAGGAACAATTATTGCTGGTAGCAATATAAAAGGAAAATATAAAATAGCTTCATTTGGCTGAGAAAAATGAAAATATTTATAGGTAATGGGTGATGCCAAAATACCATTCACTAATATAAATAGTACAAAAAACAAACCTATATAATTCCATAGTAGTAATAATTGTTTTGGCAATTTAAAAAAGTAAAAAGCGATTAAAATGAGTATTGCAGAAATTCCTATAACAATATCAAAATTCCTACCTTCAAATGTCATTTCTTTAGGCAGAAGCCCCTGTAAAGCAAAATAATGTAAAAATAACTCAACTGGAATTCTAACAACATGAACAACAGGACTTATAAACACATTTCTACTTTGGTAGAACTGTTTTCCTCTTTTTGAAAAAGCAACATAAAAAATAATGCTAAAACTTGGAATTAAAATAAAAACAAACGGATTAAATGTTGCTGTTTCAGTTACAATATAAAATTTATTTACAGCCAAAACCGAATGTAACACTCCCCATAAAAACAGAAATAAAAGTACTTTTTTATTATTTTTATTCGTTTTATAAAACAAGAAAACAGTTAACACTACAATACTTAAAAATAATAGTACAATAACTGTAGGAATCTTATGAATCATTTTACATTGGACTAATTTCTCTAACCTCTACAAAACCTCCCATCTGTAAAATTGGGCATCCTTTTGACAATGCTATTGCTTCTGTTTCGGTTACATCTTTAACAGATAAATAACCACTTACCATTTTATTTTCTGGTGCATAAAACCCTTCTTTAGTAGAATTATCTGCATTTACAACAGTTCCGCTAAAAGCGAATCTTTGTGTATCTACTAGCTTGCCAGATTGCGCAATACTGCCAATCCAATCTCCCCAAGATGCCTTTTGCTTTTCTAAATCTTCTGCTGTTGGTACGGTTGAAAAATCGGGTTCAAATCGAAAAATCATCATAAATGTTTTCATTATAAATTGTTTTAAATTAGTATAAACAAACTTATAATGAACTTAAAAACAATCTCTTGCCAAATGACAAGAAATTACTTTTTGGTGATTTCTTTTCTTATTCTACTTAATGAAGTATCTGTAATTCCTAAATAAGAAGCAATATGTTTTAAGGATGCTTTTTGTAAAATATTTGAATGTTCGTACATTAAATTTTGGTACCGTTCTTTAGCCGTTTCGGTAATCATAGCCAAGCTTCTTTGCTTTAGTGCAAAAAAGTTTTTTACCAAGTGTGCTCTACCCCACTCTCGGTATTTTTCTATGGAATTAAAGTGTTCTTGAAAAATATCGAAATCTTTTTTCCACAAAACACAATCTTCCATAGCTTGAATATTTTCTTTAGTAGACATTCTTAGGAAAAAAGAAGTCTCTTCGAGAATTAAATCGGTTTTGGTAAAAAAATTTGTAGTTACTTCATTACCATTATAGTCAATTGCGTAAGATCTTAAAAAGCCTTTTTCTACAAAGTAATACGCATCACAAATATTACCTTGTTTTAAAATGTACTCATTTTTTTTTACCAACACTTTTTCATAGCCAGAAAGTACTATTTCTAACTCTTTATCTGTTAAAAAAGCATCTTGTAAATCTTCTATTAAAATTGACTTATCCTTCAAAACTTAATTTCTAAAGGTGTTTTGATTAATAATTGTCTTTAAATTCAGTTTGATGTCTTCACCTAAACTATATACCATTTGTTCGTTGGTTGGAAAAGGCACCGCTTTTACTTCTAACAAATCTAAAAACGACTCTTCTAAAGCTCTTTTATCTCCCTTGTAATTGGCATAAATATTTTCAAAAATAAATTCACTTTGAATAGGAAAATCTTGTTCTACTTGGTTGGTTCTTTTATTATGATAAATAACCTGACCAGTCATAGAAGCCGCTTTAAATTGTGTAAACTGGTAAAATTTACACTGTACTTTTATCATATTATCTATAGTAATTTCTTTACCCAAACTATCTTTTACTCGCTTGCCTTTTTCATCTAACAAATACTTAAACCCGCTTTTTACTTCCTTTTCTTTAATGAGTTCTTTTTCGCGAATTTGCTCTGGAGAAACTGCAATATTTTTCATGGCCAATTCTAAAGAATAATCATAATTAATATTTGCATTTTGGTTGGTTTGATAAACAGTCCAAAAATCATTTAATCCATAAGTATCTATATTTAATAAATCTTCTTCTAAACGTTTTGGAAGCACCGTTTCTGAAGAATTCGTAACGTATAAATGCACAAAATCTGTTCCTAAATCGCGAGCTTTTTCTAACAAATCTCGAACATCTTTGTAATTTGGGTTTATTTTTTCAATATAGTTTAAATCATCATAAATGGCTCTATATTCTAATTTTGAGTTTGTAGTTGACAATGCATTTTTTGCTTTGGTGTATAAGTAATCAGAAGCCTTATCCATATACTCGATAATGTCATCATCAAATGAGTTGAAATAAAAATTTACTGGCTTTTCATTAATTTGTAATGGTAGTAAAGGTGTTATTTTTTGTTGTCTTTGTTTTAAAGAAACATAACTATTATATATGGTTTCAAAGTTTTCTGGATTTTTTTGTTTCTTTAGAAAAACTATTTTTTCCAAATCTCTCTTATTCGCTTTTGCAAATGCTTCTTTTAGTAGAAGAATGTATTCTTTACTTTTTTTATTGGTCTTATTATTTCTTAACTTTTCTACTGAAATGTTTATTGCTTGATTGTAATTACCAGAGCTAATTGATTTTTGAGTCGATTTTACAGTATTACAACTAATAAGAAGCATTATTATAACAGATAAATATGCTATTCGTTTCATAAAATGTTGGTTGATATTGGGTGTTAAGTTACTACTTTTAAGTATTTTTTTTAATGCAAAATTTTAAACAACAACTCTTTTAAAATATCTGAATGAGATTGATTGGCTCCAACACCTTTACTTTTTACATCTGAATCTCTTAAAAAGGCAACTACTTGTGCTACTTTTCTCATGGGATAATTTCGGGCAGCTAAAAAATATTCATCCACAAAATAAGGACTTACACCAATGGCTTTGGCTACAGCATTTTTAGATTTGTCTTGCAACCCATGAAATAATAATAATTGTGTAAAAAAACTGTTGAGCAAAGAAATAGTCATTACCAACGGATTACTCTTAGGGTTTTCCGCAAAATAGTTTATAATTCTATTTGCTTTAACCACATTCCTTTCACCTACTGCTTTTCTTAATTCAAAATTATTAAAATCTTTAGAAATTCCTATATTTTCCTCAATGTGAGCATCGTTGATAATTGTTTCTTTAGGTAAAATGGAAATTAGTTTTTCTAATTCGTTATTAATTTTACTTAAATCAGAACCCAAAAACTCCACTAACATTTGTGCAGCTTTTGGTTCTATATGGTATTTTTTACCAGATAAAACCCTGCGAATCCAATCGGGAACTTGATTATCGTACAACTTTTTACTTTCATAAATCAATCCTGTTTTAGCAATAACTTTATGTAGCTTTTTTCGTTTATCTAGCTTTTTGTATTTGTAATTAATTACTAAAACCGTGGTTGGTTGTGGGTTTTCTGCGTAAGCAACTAATTTTTCTATTGTTCTAGATAAATCTTGGGCTTCTTTAACAATAATTACTTGTTTTTCGGCCATCATTGGGTAACGCTTTGCCGCAGAAATAATTTCTTCTACACTAACATCTCTTCCATACATTACCTGCTGATTGAACCCTTTTTCTGACTCGTCTAAAACCGTATTTTCTATAAATTCAGAAATTTTATCAATATAATAGGCTTCTTCTCCCATTAAAAAATAAATAGGTTTGGTATTTCCTTTTTTAATTTCTGATACTATTTGGTTTATTTCGTTCATTTATATTATTAGTTCTGTGCCACGAATGCACGAATTTAAGTAATCAAAATAAATAAGATTGATATTTTCTAAAATAGAATTCAATCATTTATTTTATTATGTAAGTATATATAACAAGTAAAGCAGTAATTCGTGGATTTGTGGCAATAAAAATTAGGTAATTACTAAATTCGTATTATGTAAAATATATAAATTCGTGCTTGAAAATCAACAATGCAAAAACTAAACCTTCCACAATACAAGTTCAAGCTCAAAAGTAACGAAAATAAGACGCTAATTTTTGACAAAGTCAGAAAAAAATATTTTGTACTAACCCCAGAAGAGTGGGTAAGACAGCATTATATTTCTTTTTTAATTGAGGAAAAAAAATACCCTGTTTCATTAATTGCCATAGAAAAACAACTAACTATAAATGGGTTAAAAAAACGCAGCGATATTTTAATTTTTAATACTAATGGAAAACCTGAAATTATTGTAGAATGTAAAGCTCCATCAGTAAAAATTACTCAAGAAACGTTTGACCAAATTGCTCGATACAATTTAACCTTAAAAGCCAACTATTTAGTGGTTACTAATGGCTTACAACATATTTTCTGTAAAATAGACACTCTAAAAGAAAGTTATATTTTTTTACCTGAAATTCCTGATTACAAATAAGTTAAAAAGTATAGAATCCCTTACATTTTAATGTATATTTGCACCCCTTTTAACAAAAAACATGAGACTTCACAGAAACCTAACATTTGCAGTAATAGATAGCATTAGAGATATTTTTAACGAAGGTGTTTATGCTGATAAAGCTGTAGAAAAAGCCTTAAAAAGAGACAAACGTTGGGGTGCAAGAGATAGAAAATTTGTTGCAGAAACCATTTACGAAATTGTTCGTTGGAATAGACTATATACCGAAATTGCAAATGTAAAAACTCCGTTTAGTAGAGATGACATTTGGAGAATCTTTTCTGTTTGGTGTGTTTTAAAAGGAATTCCTTTACCAGACTGGAATCAAATTGGAGATGTACCGACACGAAGAATTAAAGGAAAATTTGATGAACTTTCTAAAATTAGAAAGTATAAAGAGTCTATACCAGATTGGATGGACGAATTAGGTCTTGCTGAATTGGGTGAAAAAGTGTGGTCTAAAGAAATTGCCGCTCAAAATGAGCAAGCTAAGGTAATTTTAAGAACCAATACATTAAATATTACCAAACAACAATTGCAAAAACAGTTACGAGCTGAAAATGTAATTGCAGAAACTATAAAAGGTTGTGATGATGCTTTGCAATTAACCGAAAGAGCAAATGTGTTTAAAACAGAAGCTTTTCATAACGGTTTTTTTGAAGTACAAGATGCTTCTTCTCAACTAGTAGCTCCATTTTTAGAAGTTGAACCAGGAATGAAAGTAGTAGATACTTGTGCTGGTGCGGGAGGAAAAACACTACACTTGGCTTCTTTAATGCAAAACAAAGGGCAAATTATTGCCATGGATATTTACGAAAGTAAATTGAAAAAATTGAAAGTTAGAGCGAGAAGAAATAAAGTGCACAATATAGAAATGCGCGTAATTGACTCTACAAAACCAATCAAAAAACTATACGGAAAAGCAGATAGAGTTTTAATAGATGCGCCATGTTCTGGTTTAGGGGTTATTAGAAGAAATCCAGATTCTAAATGGAAATTACAACCAGAATTTATAGAGAATATAAAAACAGTGCAACAAAACGTACTACAAGATTATTCTAAAATGGTAAAACCTGGTGGAAAACTAGTGTATGCTACTTGCTCTATTTTACCTTCAGAAAATCAACTACAAATTGACAAATTCTTAACATCTGAATCTGGAAAAGAGTTTACTTTTGTAAAAGATAAAAAAGTATTGGCGCATCAGTCTGGTTATGATGGCTTTTATATGGCTTTGTTGGAAAAGAAAAAATAGCTACATCCTTAAAAAAACACTTATGAATAAACTTTTTATTTTTTTATTTTCATTTGGGTTTTTCTTATCCATTTTTTCTCAAGAAAGCTATTATAGTAATGTAAACTTCAGTTTAAATGGTATTGCTTTAAAGGAGGAGTTGGCAACAAAAATTACAACAACTCACACTAACTTTTTATCGTACACTCCTGGAGTTTGGAATGCTTCTAAAGCTACTGATGTAAATCCAGAAAACACCTCTGAGGTTATTCTTATTTATGGTTACACAAGTTCTGGAACTACAGCAAGAACAAGAAATATTGATAATAATGGAGGTGGACAAGGGCAATGGAATAGAGAACATACTTACCCGAGATCATTAGGAAATCCAAATCTTGGTTCTTCTGGCCCAGGAGCAGATGCGCATCATTTGAGACCTTCTGATGTGCAATATAACGGGCAAAGAGGAAGTCTTCGTTTTGTTAACGGTTCTGGAAATTCAGGAAATGTTTCTGGAGGTTGGTATCCTGGAGACGAATGGAAAGGAGATATTGCAAGAATGATGATGTACATGTATTTACGATATGGCAACCAGTGTTTGCCCTCTGTTGTGGGTGTTGGAAACAATACAAGCACTCCAGATGATATGATTGATTTATTTTTAAATTGGAATGCAGAAGATCCTGTATCTGATTTTGAAAGACAAAGAAATACTTATCATGAAAATACCAATAACACTTACGCACAAGGAAATAGAAATCCTTTTATAGACAATGCATATTTAGCTACAAAAATATGGGGAGGAACTCCCGCTGAAGATTCTTGGGGAATCTTTACATCACAAGACAACGAAGCTCCTACAACACCCACTAATGTTAGTACTACAAATATTACAGCAAGATCTTTTCAAATTTCTTGGTCAGCTTCAACAGATAACAAAGCAGTTAGTAGTTATGAAATTTATTTAAATGATAATTTAGTTGGAGAAAGTACTTCAATTGTATACAATGCTAATAATCTTTCACCAGAAACAAACTATACAATAACAATAATTGCAAAAGATCTTACGGGAAATAAATCAACAGCTTCTGCTCCTGTAAATGTTACCACTTTAAAAAGTACTACCAATTCAAGTAATGAAATTTTCTTTTCTGAATATGTAGAAGGTTCTGGTTTTAATAAAGCTTTAGAAATTACAAATAATACCAACAATACGATCAATTTATCTTCTTACACGATAAAAAGACAGTCAAAAGGAATTTGGGAAGATCCTTTACAACTTATAGGAAGTATTGGTAGTAATAACGTTTATGTAATTATTAATGCTTCTGCAACAATTGCTAAATTACAAACAGAAAAAGATTTGACTACTGAAAATACAACTCCGATGACGTTTAATGGGGATGATAGAATTGGTTTATTTAAAAATGATGTTTTAATAGATATTATTGGCGATTTAGATGGTTCTTCTGAATTCGCAAAAAATATAACATTAAGAAGAAAACCAACAATTACAGGGCCAACAACAAATTATAGTCAAGAAGATTGGACAGTTTTTAATATGGATGATGTAAGTGGTATTGGTAACCATACCATAACTTTAGGTGTAAAGGATGTTTTTTTTAACAATTTAAAAATGTATCCAAATCCTAATTCAGGAAAAAACTTATTCTTTACGATTTCTAAAACAACAAAAATTACCATTTTTAACGTTTTAGGAAAACAGGTAAAA
>CAYPHE010000106.1:0-8247 GCA_964410075.1 uncultured Polaribacter sp. | reverse complement strand
TTTTTAAAATTTATGCTTTAAATTCTATTTACCAAATAAATGTAACTCAGTAAATTCTTTATCTATACAAATAGATTGAGTTCCATTTGCGTTTAAAGCATCTAAAGGAATTTCCACATTATCTATTTGAATAGAAGTAATATCGAAAGGTAAATTATGGAATTTTATATTAAACTTAGAGTACGGAGCATTAAAATCTCCTTCCTTGTGTTGTTGTAAAATAAATTCTTTCTTTTTACCAGTTAATTTAAAACTACGTAAGCTATATCTTCCCTTTTTATAATCATAGCCATCGTGAGCATCATCATACAATTTAGAAGTTTCTTTACCAAGTTTGTAGTAGACGTCTAAAGTAATTTCATCAAAATCTTTTTCTCCAACGTATTGTTGTACAGGATATTTAGGTAAAACAGTTCCTTCCTTTATAAAAATTGGCATGCTATCTAAGTCTGCATCAACCCAGTATTCTTTTCCACCTTCAAACAATTCGTCTGTCCAGAAATTGTACCAATTTCCTCTAGGTATATACATTCTTCTACCTTTAGCATTAGGTTCTTGTACAGGGCAAACTAAAATTTGATCACCATAAACAAACTCATCACTTCTGTAGTGAGTGCTTTGATCTTCTTGATCAAATAATACTAACGACTTCAAAATTGGAGTTCCTTTGGTTATGTAATCCCAAAAAGCAGTATATAAATACGGAAGTAACTGATACCTTAACTCTACAAATTTTCTAACAATATTTGTAATTTCATCTCCAAAAACCCAAGGTTCTTGATCTCCATGATCACCTGAAGAATGCACTCTACAGAAAGAATGAAAAACGCCTAACTGAATCCAACGCGCAAATAATTCTCCTTGAGGTTGTTCTGCAAAACCACCAATATCGCTCCCTGCAAAAGAAAAACCAGACATTGCCATACGTTGGGCTTGGTTGTTTGCAATAGCTAAATGTTCCCAAGTTGCAACATTATCTCCAAACCAAGTAGATGTATAACGTTGTGTACCAGAATAGGCAGCTCTTGTAATTACAAAAGGGCGTTTAGGATAAGCGTATTTCTTTAGACCATGGTATGTTGCACGAGCCATTTGCATTCCATAAACATTATGAGCTTTTCTATGGCTACATGGATTTCCATCGTAATCATGTCTTACATCGTCAGGAAAAGTTTTATTTGGCACCTCCATAACTGCAGGTTCATTCATGTCATTCCAAACACCTTTTACTCCAATATCTTCTATTAGTTCTTGGAATAACGTAGACCACCATTCTCTTACTTCTGGTTTTGTATAATCTGGAAAATAACATTCTCCAGGCCAAACTTTACCTTTCATGTAAGGTCCATCTGCTCTTTTACAAAAATAATCTTTGTCTAGTGCCTCCTTAAAAACATCATATTCTAAATCGATTTTAATACCTGGATCGATAATAACAACCGTTTTAAAACCATCGTCTTCCAACTCTTTTACCATTCGTTTTGGGTCAGGGAAATAGTTTTTATCCCAAGTAAAACAACGGAAACCCTCCATATAATCAATATCTAAATAAATAGCATCGCATGGTATTTGTAATTCTCTAAATTTATTAGTGATTTCTTTTACATTGCTTTCTGGATAATAACTCCATTTACATTGATGAAAACCTAATGCCCAAAGTGGAGGTAAATGTTGAGGTCTACCCGTTAGATCTGTATAATTGGCAACCACATCGTCCATTTTTGGACCATAAATAAAATAGTAGTTCATCTCGCCACCTTGCGCCCAAAAACTGGTTACGTTTCTTCTTTCTTGAGCAAAGTCAAAATGAGTTTTAAATGTATTGTCAAAAAATATTCCATAAGAAATTCCATCTTGTACAGCGGTGTAAAAAGGAATAGCTTTGTATATAGGGTCTGTATTTTTACCGAATGCGTAAGAATCGGTTACCCAGTTTTCAAAACGTTTCCCTTTCATATTTACTTCTACAGGTTTGTCTCCTAGACCATAATAGCTTTCAGCTTTCTGACAAACTTTGCTCATTTTTACAATATCTCCACCATATTGATAACTTTCTTCCCAATGAAAACCTATTTCATCTTCGTTTATAATTTTATCTGTAAGAGCATCGTAAATGCTAACTTTTAAATTTTCCTTAGCAATTTTACAAATTAACTTCGAAGTTTTAATAATGTATTGAGTATCATCTTCATCAACCTTTAAAAAGCTGTATCCTCTACTTGCATATTTTGTAATTCCATAAGAAAAATCTTCATCGAACTTTCCTGTAGTAGCATATCTAAAACGAATAACACTGTCTCTAACAACAGTTAATTGAAGAATAACATTATTATCTGTTGTAAAGTATAGCGTATCTACATCTTTTTTATAATCGACTACTGCTTTGGGGAACAGATTTCCTTTTTGTTCTAGTTCAGTATTTGTAATCATATGTGCCTTTTTTAAATGATATTTCTGTTGGATTTTATTTAAATGAACGAGTTCATTTTGTAGGTGAAAATACCATTAAAGTTAGTAGCAAAAATATTGCTTATTTATTTAATAATTAAGCTTATATACTAGGTTTTGCCTCTATGGGCTAAGTTTTTTTAAACTCTTAAAATTGTAGTTTTATATTGTAAAGTATTTAAAATAACAGCTGGTTCGTTAACAATTTAACATAGAAAAATAAGGATGAAGTTGTTTTTTTACTGATATTTCAAAGCAATCATTCCTAAAGGAGGTAAGTCTAAAGCAAAAGAATTGACTCTATTATTCCATTTTTTCTTAGTAAGTTTTACAGTAGTATTTTTATAATTATCTGTTCCGTTGTATTTTTTAGCATCACTATTAAAAATTACTTTAAGTTTTCCAGATTTAGGAGCGCCAATTCTATATTTTTCTCTTGGAACAGGTGTAAGATTTAATACTACAATTATATTGTCTTTTTCGTCTTTACCTTTTCTAATATAACTTAATACCGAGTTTTCATGATCTCCATGATCTATCCATTCAAAACCTTCATAAGAGAATTGCTTTTCATACAAAGCAGGTTCTTTTTTGTATAGCTTGTTTAGATCTTTTACTAAGTTTTGTGCACCTTTATGCACGTCATATTCTAATAAATACCAATCTAAACTGCCTGCAAAATTCCATTCACTAGTTTGCCCAAATTCACTTCCTTGAAATAATAATTTTGTTCCTGGGTGTGTAAACATAAAACTGTATAACAAACGCAAATTTGCAAAACGTTGCCATTCATCTCCTGGCATTTTAGAAACTATAGCTTGTTTTCCGTAAACAACTTCATCATGAGATAAGGGTAACATAAAGTTTTCTGTAAACGCATAGTTTAAGCTAAATGTTAAATCGTTTTGATGATGTTTTCTATAAATAGGTTCTTTAGCAAAATAATCTAATGTATCGTGCATCCAACCCATCATCCATTTCATACCAAAACCTAATCCTGGACTAGAAACTTGAGGAAAAGAAGTAGATTCTTCTGCAATGGTTTGTACGTCTGGGAAAGATTTATAAACGGCACTATTCATTTCTTTAATAAAATCGATAGCTTCTAAATATTCTCTTCCTCCGAACATGTTTGGTTCCCATTGACCTTCTTCTCTAGAATAATCTAAAAATAACATAGAAGCTACAGCGTCTACACGTAAACCATCTGCATGAAATTGATCTAACCAGTATAAAGCATTACTAATTAAAAAAGACTTTATTTCGTTTCTTCCGTAGTTGAAAATTAAACTTTTCCAGTCTTGGTGATATCCTTTTCGTTGATCTGGATGTTCATATAAATGTGATCCATCAAAAAATCCTAATCCATGATCGTCTGAAGGAAAATGAGAAGGCACCCAATCTAAAATAACACCAATTCCTTTCTCGTGAAATTTATCTACAAGATATTTAAACTCATCAGGATAACCAAAACGAGATGTTGGTGCAAAATAACCTGTTAACTGATAACCCCAACTAGGATCAAAAGGGTATTCCATAATTGGCATAAATTCTACATGTGTAAAATTCATGTCTTCTACGTAGTTTACTAGATCTTCGGCTAATTCTCTATAGCTTAAAAAACGATTTTCTTCTATCTGCTTTTTCCAAGAACCCAAATGAACTTCGTAAACAGAGTAAGGCGAATCTAAAGCGTTGTTTTTTGCTCTGTTTTTCATCCACTTTTTATCTTGCCACTCGTAATTATCACTCCAAACAACAGAAGCTGTTTTTGGCGGATGTTCACACCTTCTTGCAAAAGGATCTGCTTTTTCAGTTACAACATTGTTATGAGAACTGTGTATTTTGTATTTGTATAAGTTTCCTTTTCCAACATTAGGAATAAAACCCTCCCAAATACCACTTTCGTCCCAACGAACATTTAATTCGTGTTCTTGGTCTTGCCAAAAATTAAAATCTCCAATTACAGAAACGCTTTTTGCACTTGGTGCCCAAACTGCAAAGTAAGTACCTTCAACGCCGTTTAAAGTTGTAAGGTGTGCTCCAAACTTTTCGTAAAGTTTGTAATGCTGTCCAGCTTTAAATAAATAAATATCAAATTCTGAAAATTGCGTGTGAGATATGGTTTTTGGCATAAATATTTTTTAAATAATAAAATTATATTTTGGTTCCGTCTGCAATTACAGCGTCCTTTTTGATAACAACAATACCTTGTTTTACAACATAAGTATCTGTTTCTATTTCTTCTTCAATGGAATAATTACTTCCATCTATTTTAACATTATTGCCAATTCTACAATTTTTATCAATAATACAATTGTTTAAATAACTATTATCACCAATACCTAAAGGTATTGCTAGTTTCTCAATTTGCTCGGCAGTTTCGTAATAGTCACTACCCATTACATAAGTGTTTTCTATAATTGTATTTTCTCCAATTCTAGAGCGAATACCAATAACCGATTTTTCAATTTTTGAGGCTTTAATAATACAACCATCACCAATAACGGCTTTGTTCATTTGCGAGCCAAATATTTTTGAAGTTGGTAAAATTCTAGCTCTTGTGTAAACTCTATTGTCAGCATGTAAATCAAACTGAGGATTATCATCTGTTAAGCCAATATTTGCTTCAAAGAAAGAGTCTATATTTCCAATATCTGTCCAGTATCCTTCGTAAGGGAAACTAACTGTTTTATGAGAATCAATAGCTTGTGGTATAATTTCTTTACCAAAATCAATCGTATCTGGGTTCTCCATTAACTCAATCAAAAGGTCTCGGTTGAAAATATAAATACCCATAGAAGCCAAATAATTTCTGCCTTCTTTTTTCATTTCATCACTTACATCAGAAGTCCAATCTTTAAGTAAAGAAGCATCTGGTTTTTCTATAAATGAGGTAATTGTATTGTTTTCGTCTGTTTTTAAAATTCCAAAAGAGGTAGCATCTTTTGCGTTTACAGGATAAGTAGCAATAGAAATTTTGGCATTATTTTCTTCATGTTTTTTAATCATTTCGTTAAAATCCATATTATACAACTGATCTCCAGAAAGTATTAATGCATATTCAAAATCATTTTGTAAAAAATGATGCATACTTTGTCTTACAGCATCGGCAGTACCTTGAAACCATTTATCACTTTGCATGGTTTGTTCTGCAGCTAATACATCTACAAAGGCAGAACTAAAAAAACTAAAATGATAAGTATTTTTTATATGCTGATTTAAAGATGCAGAATTAAACTGCGTTAATACATACATTCTTTTAATATCGGAATTAATACAGTTAGAAATAGGAATATCAACCAACCTATATTTTCCTGCAATAGAAACTGCAGGTTTAGACCTTGTAGCGGTTAATGGATACAATCTAGAACCTTGTCCACCTCCTAAAATAATTCCGAGTACTTTGTTGTTAATCATTGCTTACCTTTTTAGTGTTTTATATAAATCTACGTAATCTCCTGCAGATTTATTCCATGAGTGATTTATTTGCATTATTTTTTTTCTATTCTGATTGAATTTTTCTGTTTCAGAATAAAATGATTTCGCTCTTTGAATAGCATTTACTACATTACTTACAGTTATTGTTTCGTGTGTAATTCCAAAACCATTTTCTAAAGAAATATCTGTAATTGTATCTTTTAGACCTCCAACTTTACTCACTATAGGTACAGTTCCATATCGTAAAGAATACATTTGGTTTAATCCACAAGGTTCTACTCTAGATGGCATTAATAAAAAATCTGAGCCAGCATATATAATACGAGCTAGTTGTTCATTATAACCTATAAAATGATTATAGTCTTTGTTGTTAATTTTAGACAATTGTTCTTCCGTATCTTTATTACCAGAGCCCAATAGTAAAATAGAAATATCTTCCGTCTGTAAAGCTTCATTAAATATATAAGGAAACAAATCAGCTCCTTTTTCGCCAACCAATCTTCCTATAAAGGCAAATAGTGGTTTTTCTATATCTAAATTAAACTTTTTACAAAGCCAGTCTTTATTCGCTTTTTTTCCTTCTTCAACAGTTTCAATAGTATAGTTTTTTTCTAATTTACTATCTGTTTCTGTATTCCATTCATTCCAGTCAATTCCATTTAAAATACCAACACACTTGTTGTTTTCGTGGCTCAATAAATTTTCTAAACCATTGGCATTTTGTTTCAATTCTTCCATGTAAGAAGGTGAAACGGTAGTTACTTTCCAAGCACATTTTATTGCTGCAGCCAAAGGGTTTATTTGACTTCCCCAATCTAATAAGCCAACATTAGCAAAATTAAAAGGCGGAATTAAATATACATATTCATGAGAAAACCAACCTTGATACTGTGCATTATGAATGGTTAATACTGTTGGAATCTGTTGTAAATTTTCGTACTTATAACTTTGAGATATCATAAAAGGAATTAATCCTGTATGATGATCGTGAACATGAATAATATCTGGTTTATCGTTTAAAGCCAATAACCAATTTAGTGTTGCAATTTGAAATGATAAAAAACGTTTGGTATCATCAAAAGAATACACATAGTCTTTATAAATAAATTCAGGAACATCAACAAAAAAAATATCAAAGCCTAAATCTGAACCTTCCAATTTTTTTATTGAAAACTCAAAAATTTCACTACCCAATTCAACTTCATCTTTAAAAATAGTCTCGAAACTATTTTTTTGAGTAAAGGCATTATTGTAAAAAGGCATTATAACAGAACTAGTAACACCAAGTTCTTTTTGATACTTTGGTAGCGCACCAACAACATCTGCTAATCCACCTACTTTAGCAATAGGATAACACTCTGCACTAATGTGTATAATATTCAAAATTCTGATTGATTGTTTAAAAGCATAAACATACAAAATTTATGCTCAAAAACAATTTTAACATAAAATATTAATAGATAATTAATTTACTTTACGCAACTTTAACATATGTACAAATTATAGGTGGTTTTGTTAAAGTTTATGAATTGCGTTGCTTGTTAATTTCGTCTTGTAATTTTCTTCGTAATTTTTGTTCTCTTTCTAATGATTTTTTTCGGTGAGTTTCAAACTCATTTTCAACTTCAATTAAATTTTGTTGAGCTTCTTTTGTGAGTACATTACTCCTAAAAAATTTAAAAATAAAATATCCTAAACCAGCTAATAGTAAAACAATTATAGACCAAAGCATTAAGTTGTAAGAAGTTTTACTAAGTTGAATTCCAAAAAGAGATATAGAATTTTCTCTAGAAACTGAATTGTCTAAATTTTGTTTTATTAGAGCAAGCTCTTGCTTTGTTTTTTCAATTTCAGTACTGTTTTTTGTAAGAAGGTTGTTTTTTTGAGATACTTTAGTTTCTAAAGTATTTATAGAGTCTAAAACATTTTGTTTTAATTGTTGGTATTTTTCTTTACTAATTACTTTATATACTTGGTAGCTAGAAGATTTTCGGTACAAATCATCAAATTGTTTTTCAAGCGTGTTTACTTGATTATCCAATTCTTGTGCACTTGATGAAAAAATACAGATAAATAGAAGTAATAGGGTAGCTAGTTTTAATTTCATTAGAATTTGTTTATATCTGTAAATTTAAAAAAAAAACCCAAACGAAACGTTTGGGTTTTTATATAAGCAAGAATTACTGTTTTATTTTACTTTGTCTACAACTGCCTTAAAAGCTTCTGGGTTGTTTACCGCTAAATCTGCTAAAACCTTACGGTTTAATTCGATGTTGTTAGCTTTAACTTTTCCCATAAACTGTGAGTAAGACATTCCGTTTAAACGAGCTGCTGCGTTAATACGCGTAATCCATAAAG
>CAYPHE010000105.1:0-8430 GCA_964410075.1 uncultured Polaribacter sp. | reverse complement strand
TCTAACCATCTAACTAGCAGCAGGCGCAAACAATAAATCTGTAGGGTTGTCAATGTCATATAAATATTGGTGGCTTCTTGTTTCTTTTAAACAAAAAGGCTTTAAAAGTTGAACCATTTTTTGAAAACCAGCCATAGTTAAAATGCAGAAAAAACTCTGGTTGTCTTTGGTTAAAATACCTTCGTCAGTTTTAAATAATCCGAAAATTAAATTACAACTTTCAGTATTGATAAAGTCTATTTGAGATAAGTCTAATTTTTGTTTTTTTTCTATAACGTTATCTTTAATTAGATCTCTAAATTGTATCGCCTCAGCTCTATCAAAATTAAACAAACGAACAATATTTTCGTTTAAACCGTTGTAATTGTCTAAATAATCTAGTTGCATTTTATTTTAAAAAATTTTAATTGTGCTCTATTTTTTTATGAAAATATTTTTTTTTATTTCCACTAACCACTAACCACTAACCACTAACCACTAACCACTAACCACTAACCACTAACCAAAAGCTAAAATTAATGCGCCTCCAGCCAATTCTCACCAATGCCCATTTCAACATCTAAAGGAACAGCCATTTGAAATGCATTTTCCATTTCGTGTTTTATAATCGGTTTTATGGTTTCTAGTTCGTCTTTATGAGCATCAAAAACCAATTCATCATGTACTTGCAATAACATTTTAGATTGGAAACCCTCTTTTACAAATCGATTGTGAATGTTAATCATGGCTAGTTTAATAATGTCTGCAGCAGAACCTTGTATAGGGGCGTTTACCGCATTTCGTTCTGCACCGCTTCTAACCATTGCATTTCTAGAATTGATATCTTTTAAATAACGTCTTCTATTTAAAACCGTTTCAACATAACCATGTTCTCTAGCAAAATCTACTTGAGCTGCCATGTAGGCTTTTAATTTTGGATAGGTCTCGTAATAAGTCTCAATCAATTCTTTAGACTCACTTCTTGTTAAATTGGTTTGGTTACTTAAACCAAAAGCAGAAACACCATAAACAATTCCGAAATTAACTGTTTTTGCATTACTACGTTGTTCGCGAGTAACTTCTTCTATAGGAACATTAAATACTTTTGCCGCAGTAGAAGCGTGAATGTCTTCTCCGTTTTTAAAGGCATTAATCATGGTTTCTTCCTCGCTCAAAGCAGCAATAATGCGCAATTCTATTTGCGAGTAATCTGCAGCCAATAGCACATGGTTTTCATCTCTTGGAATAAACGCTTTTCTAACCTCACGACCACGTTCTGTTCTAATAGGTATGTTTTGTAAATTCGGGTTATTAGAACTTAATCTTCCTGTAGCTGCAACTGCTTGCATGTAAACGGTATGTACTCGATTTGTTTTCGGGTTGATTTCATTCGGTAACGCATCTACATAAGTACTTTGTAGTTTTTTATATTGGCGATATTCTTGAATATCTCTAATTATTTGGTGGTCTTTTGCTAAGAAAGATAAAATATCTTCGCCTGTTTTATATTGTCCGGTTTTGGTTTTTTTAGGTTTTTTAACCAATTCCATTTTTTCAAATAAAATTATTCCCAGTTGTTTAGGAGAAGCAATATTAAACTCTTCACCAGCTTGTTGGTAGATTCCTTTTTCTAAGCGATTGATATCTTCAGTTAATGCAACAGATAATTGATTTAAGAAATCAGTATCTAAATTTATTCCTTCAATTTCCATAGCAGTTAATACCGAAACCAATGGAATTTCTATGTCAGAAAATAATTTGGTTACATTCCCACTTTCCAACTCTTTTGTAAAATGCTGTTTCAATTGAAAGGTAATGTCTGCGTCTTCTACAGCATATTCGGTTTGATCTTCTATAGGAACAACTCGCATAGAAAGTTGGTTTTTTCCTTTTTTACCAATTAAGCTAGTAATGGAAACGGGCTGATAATTTAAGTAAGTTTCTGCTAGCACATCCATATTATGGCGCATATCTGGATTAATCAGATAATGTGCAATCATCGTGTCGAACAATTTACCTTTTACAGTAATGTTGTAGTTGGATAATACTTTAATATCGTATTTTAAATTATGACCTACTTTTTCAATTGCTGTAGCCTCAAAAAACGGAATAAATTCTTCTAAAATAGTTTTTGTTTCTTCCTGATTTTCAGGAAACGATACATAATAACCTTTACCAGCTTCAAAAGAGAAAGCGATACCAATCAATTCTACTTCTAGTGCTTTTAATCCTGTGGTTTCAGTATCAAAACAAACAGAAGGTTGTTGCATTAATTTTTGCAATAGTAATTTTCTACCTAAAGGAGAATTGATATGTTGGTAAAAATGGTTGGTGTTTTCAATGGTTTGTATGCCAGAATTGGTGTCAATTTCTGAGACACTTCCACTTCCTGGGGCAGCAAACAAATCAAATTGCCCTTCTGAATTTATGGCTTGTTTTTTAGGTGTTGATTTCTGAGGTTTCTCACTATTAGCCTGTACTGAGTTTGACGAACTGTTCGAAATAGCATCAGAGCTATTTGTTGAAGTTTCAGTAGCAAAAGTGCGTAAGAAATTAGTCAATAAATTACGAAACTCTAAC
Organism: uncultured Polaribacter sp.; assembly: GCA_964410075.1. Taxonomy (GTDB): domain Bacteria; phylum Bacteroidota; class Bacteroidia; order Flavobacteriales; family Flavobacteriaceae; genus Polaribacter. Next base: position 5,871 of record CAYPHE010000105.1, on the reverse strand, counting down.
TCGTTAAAAATTTCAGTTACTTTTTCTGTATCGGGTTTATCTAAAGTAAAATCTGTTGCGTTAAATGTTACAGGAACATCTAGCATTATGGTAGCTAGCTTTTTAGAAAGTAAACCCAATTCTCCATTGGCTTCTACTTTCTCTTTCATTTTTCCTTTTAGCTGATCTGTGTTGGCTAACAAACCTTCCATAGAACCAAATTGAGCCAAAAACTTTTTTGCTGTTTTCTCTCCAACGCCAGGCAAACCAGGAATATTATCTGCAGAATCCCCCATCATTCCTAAAAAATCAATGACTTGTAGCGGATCTGTTACCTCAAATTTTTTCAGTACTTCATCAACTCCCCAAACATCATACCCCCCTCCAAAACGAGGTTTGTACATAAAAATATTTTCGGAAACCAATTGCGCAAAATCTTTATCTGGTGTAACCATAAACGTTTGAAACCCCTCTTTTTCTGCTTGTTTGGCTAGTGTTCCAATAACATCATCGGCCTCAAAACCTTCTTTTACCATAATAGGAATGTGCATGGCTTTTAAAATATCATAAATATAAGGCACAGCAAGCGTAATGGGTTCAGGAGTTTCTAAACGGTTTGCTTTGTATTCTTCAAACATTTCTACTCGGTCTGCACTACCACCTTTATCAAAACAAACGGCTAAATAATCGGGTCTTTCTCTTTTGATAACATCTAATAAAGAGTTCATAAAACCCATAATTGCAGAGGTGTCAAAACCCTTAGAGTTAATTCTCGGATTTTTTATAAAAGCGTAATATCCTCTAAAAATTAAGGCGTAAGCATCTACTAAAAACAGTCTTTTATTTGCGGACATAAGTTGTAAAAATTGATAAATGTAAAGCTACAAAACTTTAACAGGATGTTAAAATTGAATCTCTATTTAACAACTACCTTTGTAAAGATTTTAAAAGAAAGTTATGTCCAAATGGATTTTTAGATTGCTTATTTTGTTGGCAATTATAATAGTAATAGAAATTTATTCTTTTCAAGCGTTTAAAACAGTTTTTAAAAATAAGTGGCTCAGGTATTCTTTTTTAGTGGTAAGCGCTGCTGTTTACATTAATTTTATAATTACTGTATTAACCTATTCTAGAAGCAGTGGGCAAACGCCACAATTTCAAATGGCAATGGGCTTATTGCTTACAGTTTCCATACCTAAATTAGTTTTAATTATTGTATTGTTTGGAGAAGATGTATATCGTTTTATTGTTAAAATTATTTCGCTTTTTCAAGCGGAAACAAAGGCAATGCCAAGTCGTAGAAAATTTATATCTCAAATTGCCTTAGGTTTGGCAGCTATTCCGTTTGCATCATTTATTTACGGTATAATTCAAGGGAAATACAATTTTAAAGTTATTAAATACCAGCTTTCTTTTAAAGATTTACCAGATGCTTTTGATGGTTATACTATTACGCATATTTCAGACATTCATTCGGGAAGTTTTACGAATAAAGAGAAAATACAATATGGTGTTGATTTAATTAATAAACAGCAATCAGATTTGCTTTTATTTACGGGTGATATTGTAAATAACAAAGCAGATGAAATGGACGATTGGCTTACTGTTTTTGATAAGCTAGAAGCTAAAGAAGGCAAATATGCTGTTTTAGGAAATCACGATTATGGAGATTATATGGAATGGGAATCTCCACAAGCAAAGGTTGATAATTTTGAAGCAGTTAAAAACATTCATAAAAAAATAGGATTCGATTTATTATTGAATGAAAACCGGTATTTAGAGAAAGATGGAGAGAAAATTGCCTTAATAGGAGTAGAGAATTGGGGAAAAGGTTTTAAGCAAAAAGGCGATTTGAGAAAAGCGGCTACTGGTATTAATAAAGAAGATTTTAAAATACTAATGTCTCACGATCCAAGCCATTGGGATGCAGAAGTTAAAAATAACGATTTGCATTATCATTTGACTTTGAGTGGTCATACTCATGGTTTACAAATGGGTATTGAAATTCCTGGTTTTATAAAATGGAGTCCATCAAAATACGTTTACAAACAATGGGCAGGTTTGTACAAAGAAGCGGAAAAATACATTAATGTAAATCGTGGTTTTGGGTATCATGCATTTCCAGGTAGAGTAGGTATTTGGCCAGAGGTTAGTGTAATTGAGTTGAAAAAAGCCTGATATTCATTAGTTTAAATAGATTTATTATATTTGTTTGAATAAAAAATAAATTCTGTTTCAAAACAAATATTTCTTCGTAAAATGGCAAAATTTGGTGAATTAATCAGTTTAAATAAACCCGTTTTAATAGATTTTTACACTCATTTAAACGAGTCGCAAAATTTATTGAAAACGTTACGTGATGTTGCTGCTTCTTTAGGAGATACTGCTAAAGTAATTAAAATAAATATCGAAAAGAACGAATTGTTGGCAGATGCCTTACGCATAAAAGAGAATCCAACCTTTATTATTTATAAAAATGGCGAAATGAAATGGCGTAAGACGGGTAACCAAGATGCTGATACACTTATAGAATCGGTAAAACAATATATTTAGTCTATAGCCTTAAACTGAAATCCTTTTTTACTAAAGTATTCCAAAACTTTTGGTAAAACATACTTTACCTTTTCAGCTGCTTTTACACTGTCGTGAAAAACAACGATACTTCCGTTTGAAGTGTTTTTTAAAACATTTTGCAAACATTTTTCTTTAGAAAGGTTGGTGTCAAAATCGCCACTTAACACAGACCACATTATAATTTTATACCCTTTACTTAATAGATATTTTGCTTGTTTTTGTTTTATTTTCCCGTAAGGAGGACGAAATAAATTGAGCTTTAAAGTTTTAAAATTAGAAAGCTGTAGAGTTCTTTGAACTTCTGAGGTATTTTTAATATAGTCTTGTGTCTTATTTTTCCAACCGTTTAAATGGTTTTGGGTATGGTTTCCAACTGAATGGTCTTCTTTAATGATTTGTTTAAAAATTTCTGGGTGAGTACTAATGTTTTTTCCGATACAAAAAAAGGTAGCCTTTGCATTGTGTTTTTTCAATTCGTTTAATACAAAAGTTGTTATTTCAGGAGTTGGTCCATCATCAAATGTTAAATAAATTTCTTTTTTGGAAATGGAAAAACGCCATGTATATTTAGAGAATATTCTCATAATAAGACACGGCGTTCTGGGGAAATACAAATTCAAACTGTATGTTTGTAATTATAAAGTTACGAATTATTCTTCATCTTCTGGTATTAAATCCTCAAACAATTTTACGGTGTTTAAAAATTCATTTTTCAGACCACTTACATAGTCATCATCGCTATCAGCTTTTTCTGCTTGACTTATTACATTTCTGTACATATAAAGTGTTGTATCAATCTCTTCAAAAATTAAGTTGGTATCTTCTTTAGAAAAGGTACTTAACCAAACCAATTTTTCGGTAAACAAACTTAATAGTGTTTTAGCGGTAGCTCTGGCTTTTTCAATATTACCCAACTTATAGTAAATTTCTGGATATCCTAAAGATAAGCTATAGTGATCAAAATCTTTAATTGGCATCTTTTCAAGAGATAAATCAATTACTTCCATTGCTCTAATAGTATCTCCTTTTTTAGCAAAAGTTTCTGATAAACGTAATAAGCTATTTCTTAGAGAAATTGAGTTTCTTTTGGTCTGTTCATCTAGATAGATTTCACCATTATTTATGTTTCTCCATTCCCATTTTTGTACGTTTTCATACATTTTTTCAGGATCAATTCTACCCATATCAAACATACTTTTTCCTTCTATAGACGTTTTTATAGGAACCAATTTAAATGCCAATCCATCTAGTTGTAGATAATCTTTTAACCAAATGTATTCTTCATCTGCATTTGCTCCACCAGTAAAATAAATTGGTTTTTCCCAATTGTTATTGGCAAGAATATCTAACATTAAAATACGATTCTTAAATAGAGCACTCTCATCAATTTCAATATCAATATAAGGTACAATTTTATCAGCGTCTTTTTGATCTACAATTCCGTTAGCCAATACTTTTTCTTTATCAACAGGAATTCTTATTTTATTTGTTGGATAAAATTTTTCAGACGATCCGCTTTGCGTTTCAACATAAGTACCTTCGTTATTTGAAGCAATCCAACGCATAAAGTCTTTTATATCCATAATAGAATCTTTATAACGAGGGTGTCCATAATAATAAGCAAGATCTAATGTGCCGTATTTGTATTGGTCATGTTTTAGTTGCGATGGAATAGGGCCAGCATCATAAGTAGCCCTTTTCATCTGATCTATATACCAATCTGTAGCAAAAAGACTAGTGTTTACCAATTTAATATCAGTTCGAATGCCTTCTACTTCTTGCATGTACCACAAAGGAAAAGTATCATTATCTCCAATGGTAAACATAATTGCATTGGGGTCGCAACTTTCTAGATACGCTTGTGCATTTAAGCGGGTTGTGTATCTGTCAGAACGATCGTGATCATCCCAGTTTTCGGAAGCCATTAAGGTAGGAACAGCTAATAAGGTAATGATAGAAACTGCTAATGCAACTATTTTTTTATTGGCAAATTTTTTGAATACTTCATAAAGTGCTAAAACTCCAAATCCAATCCAAATGGCAAAAATGTAAAAACTACCAACTACTGCATAATCACGTTCTCTAGGTTCAAACGGTTTTGGGTTGGTGTAAAATATGATTGCAGCTCCTGTAAATAAGAAGAAAAGCAATAAGGTATAAAAATTTTCAGGGTCTCTCGATACGTGAAAAAGTAGTCCAATAATTCCTAAAATAAAGGGTAAGCAATAATATACGTTTCTTCCTTTATTTTCTTTTACATAAGATGGTAATTGATCTTGAGAGCCTAAACGAGCTTCATCAATAGCATCAATTCCACTAAGCCAATTTCCATTAAAAATATCTAATCTACCTTGGTTATCATTCTGGCGACCCACAAAATTCCACATAAAATAACGCCCGTACATATAACCAAACTGAAATTCAAACATAAATTTTAAATTTTCAGCAAATGTTGGTCTTCGCTTGCTGTTTGCAGGAATACCTGCAATAGCTTTGTACATTTTTTCTGAAGCAGGATTTACCATTCTTGGAATAAACCCTTTGTGTTTGTCGGACCAATTTGGTACAACATCTTCGTATTTGTTTACAATTTCGTACTTGCCATTTCTTTTTTCGTACTTTGGTTTGTCGTCTTTGTAAGGATTTGCTTTGTCTTGCTCTCTCGAATAAGAATTGGAATAATAAGTATCATAAAAAACGTTTGCATCTCCATATTGCTCACGCTCGTAATAAGCTAATAATTCTCTTGCACTAGAAGGATTGTTTTCGTTTATAGTTGTGTTGGCATTGGCACGAATGGGAAGCATCATCCAAGATGAAAAACCAATCATAATAAAAAGTACCGATAAAATTAACGTATTTGCGTGTACTTTATTCTTTTTACGCGTGTAATTCAATCCAAAATAAAACAATGCAATTAAAACAATTGCAGCGATAATTGAGCCCGAATTATAAGGCAAACCAATAGAGTTGATAAAAAATAATTCTGAAGCACTAAAGAATTTTAAAGTAAAAGGAAATAAGAATTTAAAAACAAAAGCCAATACTAAAACAGAAATTACTGTGGCAATAGCTGTTGTCTTTAAGTTGATGTCTTTGTAGGTTTTAAAGAAATATAGCATTACAATTGCAGGTATTACCAATAAAGAAAGTATGTGAACTCCAAAAGATAACCCCACTACAAAACTGATAAGTAACAACCATTTGTTGCCTCTTTTAGTTTCAATTTCATTTTCCCATTTTAGACCTAACCAAAATAAAATGGCCATTAAAAATGATGACATTGCATATACTTCACCTTCTACAGCACTAAACCAA
>CAYPHE010000104.1:0-8433 GCA_964410075.1 uncultured Polaribacter sp. | reverse complement strand
TAAAAAACAAAGCTACTAGAAGTAAGTTTTTAATTTTTTTCATTTGAATAATTAGTTATTAATTATGCAAAAATCTTACTTTAGAGCGAAGCCAATGTTAACTAAATGTTAAGGATTAGAAAAGTTATTACGAATAATGCAATTGCAAAAACCACTAAGTGTTTGATTATTAAATAAATAATTATTTAATAATTTAATAATAAATCATCTATTTAGTTAAAAAAATAGATTTAATACAATTTACTAGTATTTTTATTTAAGTAATAGTTTTTTTGCCAACTCTTTACCTAATTCTACACCAAATTGGTCGTAACTAAAAATGTTCCAAATGATACCTTGTGCAAATATTTTATGCTCATACATAGCAATTAACCTGCCCAATGCATTTGGTGTTAATTTTTCAAAAAGAATTGCATTACTTGGCCTATTTCCTTCAAAGACTTTAAAAGGCAATAATTGTGCAATTTTATCTTCGTTTCCAGAAGTTTTTAACTCTAAATGAACTTCTTCTTTAGTTTTACCAAATGCCAATGCTTCCATTTGACCATAAAAGTTTGCCATTAATTTTTTATGATGGTCTTCTAGACCATATAAAGATTTTTCAAACCCAATAAAATCACAAGGAATTAATTTTGTTCCTTGATGCACCAGTTGCATAAAAGCGTGTTGCATATTGGTTCCAGAACTTCCCCAAACAATAGTTCCTGTTTCATAATCGATTGCATTGCCATTTCTATCTACACCCTTTCCATTACTTTCCATAATAGCCTGCTGTAAATACATTGGTAATTTTGCTAAGTATTGAGAATAAGGTAAAACAGCTTCTGTTTCTGCTTTATAAAAATTGTTATACCAAACACTTATTAATGCTAAAATAACCGGAATATTTTTATCAAAAGATTCATTTCTAAAATGAAGATCCATTGCTTCAGCTCCATTTAATAAATCTTTATAATTATCAAAACCAACCGCTAAACTAATAGACAAACCTACTGCAGACCATAGAGAAAAACGACCTCCCACCCAATTCCACATAGGAAAAACGTTTTTCTTATCAATACCAAAACTATCAACTGCCTCTAAATTTGTAGAAACTGCAACAAAGTGCTTAGGGATATCAAAAATAGTAGCAGATTTTAAAAACCAGTTCTTTATGGTCTCTGCGTTAGAAATTGTTTCTTGTGTTGTAAAGGTTTTAGAAACAATAACAAAAAGAGTAGTTTCTGGGTCTAATTTTTTAATAATTTCCGAAACATGATCTCCGTCTACATTAGATACAAAATGAGTATTTAATCTATTTTTATAGTACTGAAGTGATTCCACCACCATATCTGGACCTAAATCTGATCCTCCAATACCAATATTTACAACATCTGTAATAGATTTACCTGTAAAACCTTTCCATTTTCCACTAGTTACTTTATTAGTAAAACTTTTAATCTTACGTAATGCCGATTGTATTTGAGGTTTTATATTTTTTCCATTAACCAACACTTCATCTTCAGAAGTACTTCTTAATGCAGTATGCAATACCGCTCTTTCTTCTGTAGCATTAATTATTTCACCAGAAAATTGCTTTTCAATTGCATCTTTTAATGCTACTTCTTCTGCCAAATCAACCAATAAACTTATTGTTTCTTTAGTAATTCTATTTTTTGAAAAATCAACTAACAGATCATCAAAAGCTATCGAAAAGTCTTCTTTTCTATTCTCTTGCTTAAACAATTCTTTTAATGTATTGTTTTTTGAAGTATTAAAGTGCGCTTCTAATTTTTTCCAAGCAGCAGTTTCAGTTGGATTGATGTTTTGTAAAGCCATAGTCTAGTTTTGTGCTATTGTTTGGTTGTTGGAATTATTTTCTATAGGAATTTGAATTTTATTGAGTTGTTCCTGTAAAGGTTTTATAAATTTTAAATATTTAGGTTTTATACTCTTTTTAAGTGGTTTTGCAGATGGTAACTTTTGCTTAAATGGATCTACCTCTCTTCCGTTTTTCCAAAAACGATAGCAAACATGGGGACCACCAGTATTTCCTGTCATACCAACCCAACCAATTACTTCTCCTTGTTTTACATACTGCCCTTTTTTAACTTTACGCCTTTTCATATGTAAATATTGAGTAGAATAAGTACTATTATGTTTAATTTTTACATAATTTCCATTACCTCCTCTTTTAGCAGATGCCACAACAGTACCACTTGCTGTTGCTATAATTGGTGTACCTACATTTGCTGCAAAATCTGTTCCTCTATGAGGTCTTACCTTATTGCCATAATAAGCAATTCTTCTTTTTAAATTATATCTAGATGATATTCTGTATTGAAATTTTATAGGCGCTTTTAAAAACTGGCTACGCAACATATTTCCTTCTTCATCATAATATTCTGGAATACCTGTAATACTGTCTGCCACAAAACGAAAGGCATACAAATCTTTACCTTTATGATTAAATACTGCTGATTTTATTTTCCCATAACCAGCAAAAATGCTGTCTTCAATAAATTTTTCCTCAAAAACCAATTTAAAAGTATCTCCTTTTTGAAGTTTATAAAAATCTAAAGTCCATGCATAAATATCTGCAACAGCCCACGTTAAATTTGGGTTTAAGTGCAAGCTATCCATAGTGTTTGATAAATTGGAATAGATTTTTCCTTTAACTACCTTTTCTACAACTTTTATTGGTTTTTGATATCGTTTTGCAGAAATTATAGAATCTTTAAAATCTACAATTGTAGCGTTTATTTTATCGTGATTGTAAATAAAAACTTGAGCTTTTTCTATAGAATCTTTACTAGATAAAATAGTGTAAGGTCTCCCTGCTCTTACTCTTCTTACATCAAAAGTGTCTTTTATTTTAACAGCAATTTCGTTTATTTTAGGATAAAATACATGGTGCCTATCTAAAATTACACCAAAACTTTCTCCATTTTTTATAGTGTCTTCAATTACATTATAATTATCTAAATTATAACCATATTTATACACTGGCTTTTCAACAACCGCTGCTATTTGTTCTTTATCTTTTTCGTCTTCTATTTTATTTTTTCCACATGAAAAAACACTCGCAATACATAAAAAAAGAATACTTATTTTTCTCAAAAGAATTTGGAATATTTATTAGTAATCAAAAATACAAATTAATTTATTTTAAGTACCCATTTATTGTAGCGATAATTTACATAACCTATTCGGTTACTAATGGATATATCAGATTTTTATATTCCTCTAATTCTGCCCTAAGAGAACCTACTGCCAAATCTGCCTTTAACTGAATGGGCACTTTATTTCTATCGTCTGTAACCCAAATCTTTACACTTTCTTCTGCTTTAAAAATTCGACCAGACTGCACTAAAGGTCTAAAAATTAACGTCTTTACCTTTCCAAAAGAACTTTTTAATGTTTCTCTTCCTAAGAATTTAAGCTTAAAGTTATACGTTTTGAAATCTAAAAACATTTTTAACGCAATTTCGTCTCCTTCTTTTAGGTTATTAAAATCAATAGAACGTAAAAAGTAGAACGTAGATAGCATATCTTGCACATCTTCAACAGAAGCAGTCGTTTTTTCTTTCTTTCTAAAATCTTCTACTAAAGCTTCGTTTTTATCGTGATTAAAGGTAATATTTCTATGGATTTTATAGCCCCCTTCATTTATTTTTCGCTTAAATAAATATGGCTTTACAGTGTCTTTATCAAAATATGTTTGGTAGTTGTCGTTTACTTTAAAAAACCACTTAATCCAACCTGTAGTCCAGCCTTTTCCTACGGCATGAAACACTTTTTTATCGTTAATCTCCGCTTCTTTTATTTCTAAAGTTGCTGTACCAGCTCTTAAAAAACCACTATAACTCATCTTATATTGTAGTTTTTCCCCAACTTTAAAAACAGGGATATTTTCTTGACTGTAAACAGTAAGAACAAAGAAGTAAAAAAGAAATATGTAGTACTTTTTCATAAAAAAACCAAACTTATAAAAACTCTATGACAATTACCATTCCATTAAGTAAAATTAACGACAAATTTTAGTGATTATTTTAACAACTGATTTAATTATGAAAATAGTATTTTTGAATAAAAGATATGTATGCCTACTGAAATACAACACGGGAGTTTATTTGTTGACATTAATAACAATATTGCAACTATAGAATTTGAGCATCCTGCTAGTAATTCTTTTCCTAGTAAATTACTGCAAAGATTAACTAATTCTCTTAAAGAACTAAGTTTTAACAAAGAGGTTGCTGTTATTGTTTTACAATCTAAAGGCAATAAAACCTTTTGTGCCGGGGCTTCTTTTAACGAATTGATTGCTATTGATAACATAAACGAAGGCAAACAGTTTTTTAGTGGTTTTGCTAACGTAATTAATGCGATGCGAACTTGCGAAAAAATAATAGTTGGTCGTGCTCAAGGAAAAGCAGTTGGAGGAGGCGTAGGCTTACTAGCTGCTTGCGATTATGTTCTTGCCACTGAACAAGCAGCTATAAAACTCTCTGAATTATCTATTGGAATTGGACCTTTTGTAATTGAGCCTGCTGTTAGCAAAAAAATCGGACAAGCAGCTTTTTCAGAAATGACTTTAGAGGCTACAAATTGGAAAAATGCTTATTGGGCAAAAGAAAAAGGATTGTACAACCGTGTTTTTGAAACCCAAAACGAACTGAATAAAGAATTGGAGTTATTTACAGAGAAATTAGCTTCTTATAATCCAGACGCTTTAACTGCTCTAAAAAAGGTTCTTTGGGAAAATACAGATAACTGGGATACCCTTTTAGCAGAAAGAGCAAAAATTTCTGGAGAATTGGTTTTATCTGATTTTACAAAAAAAGCATTAGCTAAATTTAAAAAATAATGAAAATTCTTTCTACAAATATTGGCGAACGTAAAACCATAAATTGGAAAGGAAAAGAAGTAACCACAGGAATTTACAAATATCCAACCAATTTTGCTATTTTTTTAGATGTAGAAGATGTTAAAGATGATGCTGTTTGTGATAGAAAATATCACGGAGGAATCAATCAGGCTGTTTATGCCTATTCTTTTGATAAATACGATTTTTGGAAAGAAAAATACCCGAATTTAGATTGGCAATTTGGCATGTTTGGTGAAAATTTAACGGTCGATTTTTTAGATGAAACTAAAATTAACGTTGGAGATACTTTTACTTTAGGAGAAACTATTTTAGAAGCTACTTTACAACGCAGTCCTTGTATGAAATTAGGCATTCGTTTTAACGATATGAAAATTGTAAAACAATTTTGGAACACAACTTTTTGTGGAGTTTACTTTAAAGTGCTACAAACAGGTAATGTAACTGTTGGTGATGAATTTATTAAAATTAAAAGTTACCCTGAAAACCCAACTATTGCAGATTTGTTATTAAAACGAAAAGCAGAAAATGGATTATAACTTCTAAATTCATCATTATTTCGTAGACAAAAAAGAATACTTGACTAATTAAACATACTTAACTTTTTCTTTTCTAAAAAATTTCTTTCAAGTTGATTTGTTACTTTATCTAGTGCAATATTTATAAATTCTAAAGCCTCTTTTTTATGATTCATTTTAGCAAAACATTCGGCTTTTGCTCCGTAAAACAAATAAGCTCTTTGAGCCAAATCATCAGGATTAATTTGATTGAAATAATAATTAGCTTTTACAAAATTATTATTCTGTAAACAAACCACTGCCATATTTAACAAAAGCGATGGAGAGGGCTGAATTGCATACAAATGTTTGTACCATTGTAAAATTTTACTCCAATTTGTTTGTTCAAAATTAGGCGCTTTAATGTGTTCTGCCACAATAGCTGCTTCGTAATGATATCTTGAAAAATCTGAGGTTTCAACGGCTTTATTCATCATGGCATTCCCTAACTGAATTAAAGGAAAAGACCACTTATTGCGATCTTGTGTTTTTAAATCTAAAAGCTCATTTTCAGTATTTATTTTAGCATCTAATCTTGCCGAATGAAAACACATTAAGGCAAACAAAGCGTAACAATCGTTATTTTTAGTATGTTTATTTTTTAGCAACATTTTACACAACCTAATCGCTTCTCCACACAATTCTTTTTGTACTAAAATATCTTTTTTATTAGAATGAAAACCTTCATTAAAAATTAAATATAAAATCTCTAAAACTCTTTCTATTCTTTTAGGCAATTCTTTTCCTTGCGGAATTTCAAAAGCTAAATTTTTAGTTTTTATAGTTTTTCGTGCTCTTAATAATCTTTTTTTTATGGTTTCTTCTTTAGTTAGTAAAGCAGAAGCTATTTCTTTGGTACTAAATCCAGAAATAGTTTTTAAAGCAAATGTAATTTGATCTCTAACTTCTAATTTTGGATGACAAGCTGTAAATATCATTCGAAGTTGCGCATCCTCAATTTCTGAATCTAAAAAAAGTTCTTGCAGTGCAATGGCCTGAATACCTTTTTTAAGTTCTGGCAAATATTTTTGTTCTGTTTTTAATTTTCTAAAAATGTCTAGAACTCTATTTTTTGCAGCTTTTGTCAACCAAGCTTCAGGATTTTCAGGTTGTTTTTTTCGCCAAGAAATACTTGCCTTTATAAATGTATCTTGTACAGCGTCTTCTATAATTTCTAGATTAGAAAGTCCGAATATTCGTGTTAAAACAGAGATCATCTTTCCACTATGATGGCGAAAAAGATGATCTATGAGTTTTGTTTCCATTATTCGTTAAATGTCATTATTTCGCGAATTTCAACAGTTCCTTCTAAGTCGTAATCAGGAAAATCTTTAGCAATTTCCTGTACTTCATCAAAATCTTTGGCTTCAACAGTGTAGTATCCTCCTACAATTTCTTTAACTTCTGCGGAAGTTAAATCGGTAACAACCCTGTCTTTTCCAGCAATTCTTCTTATTTGAGGATTTAAAGCTTCACCTCCTCTTAAAATTCCTGCTTTTTCCATTTTGTTACCCCAGGCAAACCATTTTTCCATTCTGTTTTGCACTTCTTCTTGAGAAAGTCCTAAATCGGCGTAATCTGCACCAATAAAAATCATCATAAATTGTTTCATAAGTTTTAAAATTTTTGGTTTATGTACTCTTAAGACGAATGCCGAAATATATAAGGGGACACTTTTTTTTAAAAAATTTAAACTTTTGTTTCTTTTTTATGCAAAAAACGAGTCAACTTCATAGATAAGTCTAGTAAAATAATTTTTGCATTCCCATTTCTTTCTATATGATACATGGCTTCACTAATTTCTTTTTCAATAGCCAAAATATTACCACTATGTACAAAAGGAGCAAACTTTTGCAAGTTAAAACCTGTTTTGGTTTCCATAAAAACCAATTCTTCTGCCTTGTAATTTAATAATAATGCTTGTCTAAAAAATTGTAAACAATATTCTAAAAATCGCTTTTGAGTTTCTCGCCCAGTTTTTGCAATGCTTTCTGACCATGCCACCAATTCTTTAATTACTCCTGCATTTCCTTTGGCTTTAAAAGCTGTTCTTACCCAAGTAACAAACCATTCTTCAAAAACAGTATCGCTAGAATTGTTATCTAATAAATGAATTGCTTTGTTATAATTCCCTTCAGCTTCATGAGCAATTTGTAAAGCTTTATTAGCTTCACAATTTTTGTTATCAACTAATGCATTTGCAATATCTTGTTCGCTTAACTTTGGAAAATGTAGGGCTTGGCAACGAGATTGAATCGTGTTGATAATTTGCTCTTCATTTTCTGCAACCAATAAAAAAACTGTTTTTTGAGGTGGTTCTTCAATCAGCTTTAATAATTTGTTGGCAGCAGCAATATTCATTTTTTCGGCCATCCAAATAATCATCACTTTAAAACCTCCCTCATAACTTTTTAAAGTTAGTTTTTTTACAACATCTTCTGCTTCATCAACATTAATAATACCCTGCTTATTTTCTACTCCAATATGCTGCAACCAATTAAATAAGCTACCGTAAGATTGTTGTTTGATAAATTCTCGCCAATCTTCTAAAAATAAATTACTTACAGGATGTTTTTTTACACTATCGTTAGTAGTTACAGGAAAAGCAAAGTGCAAATCTGGGTGTTGCAATGCTTCACATTTTTTAACACAAGATTCTTTATCTATTGCAGAACTACACAACAATAATTGTGCATAGGCAATTGCCATGGGCAAAGCTCCAGAACCCTCTGGCCCAACAAACAATTGTGCATGCGGAATTCTACCCTTTTCAGCAGATTGTTGCAAGTGTTCTTTGATATGATTTTGACCAATAATATTTGTAAAAAGCATACGCAAATATAGATGTTCAAATACCAATTATCAATTTTTAGCAATTTTTTACCTGTTGGCTATTAGCAATTAGCCTTCCTTACAATTAACCAATAGGAATATTAGGGACTTGAACTTTCTAATAGTTGAAATTAAAGATTAAGAGACAAGATTTTATAAACGGTTGCAAAACTAAGG
>CAYPHE010000103.1:5805-8478 GCA_964410075.1 uncultured Polaribacter sp. | reverse complement strand
CCTGCTTGTATTAAAGATTCAAAAGTTCCTGTATCTAACCAAGCTGTTCCTCTATCTAAAATAGATACTTTTAGTTTATTTTGTCTAAGATATTCTTTATTAACATCTGTTATTTCAAGTTCTCCTCTATAACTAGGTTTTATATTTTTAGCTATTTCGACAACTGAGTTATCATAAAAATAAATTCCTGGCACTGCGTAATTTGACTTTGGATTTTCAGGTTTTTCTTCAATTGAGATCACTTGATTTTTTTCATCAAAATCGACAACTCCATAACGTTCTGGATCGTTTACATGATATGCATAAACAATACCTCCTTTAGGATTTTTATTCTCTTGCAATAATTTTGCAAGCCCAGAGCCATAAAAAATATTATCTCCTAAAATTAAAGCAACGCTATCTTTACCAATAAAATCTTCAGCTATTACAAATGCTTCAGCTAAACCATTAGGTTTCTCCTGTATTGCATATTTAAAAATACAACCAAATTGAGAACCGTCTCCTAAAAGCCTTTTAAACAAGGGTAAATCAAGAGGAGTTGTAATTATTAAAATCTCACGAATTCCAGATAGTATCAAAGTTGACAAAGGGTAATAAATCATTGGTTTATCATAAACAGGTAACAATTGTTTACTAACTGCTATTGTTAATGGGTGCAATCTTGTTCCTGATCCGCCTGCTAAAACAATTCCTTTCATACTTACTATATTTGATATTTTTTTAAATACCATTGAATTGTTTTTACAATTCCTGTATCAAAATTTTCATCAGCTTTCCAATCCAATTCATTTTCAATTTTACTTGCATCGATAGCATATCTAAAGTCATGACCTGGTCTATCTTTTACAAATGCTATTTGCGATTTGTAAGAAATTGATTTTGGTTGTAACTCATCTAATATTTCACAAATCTTGTTAGCTATATATAAATTATCTCTTTCGTTTTTACCACCTATATTATATGTTTCTCCAGCTTTCCCTTTTTTATATACTAATTCTATACCCTTACAATGATCTAAAACGTACAACCAATCTCTAATATTTTTTCCATCTCCATAAATGGGAATATCTTCTCCTAAAACAGCTTTTCTAATAATTGTAGGAATTAATTTTTCATCGTGCTGTTTGGGTCCGTAATTGTTAGAGCAATTTGTTGTTACTACATTCATCCCATAAGTATGAAAATAACTTCTCACAATAAAATCTGAAGCTGCTTTTGATGCACTATATGGGCTATTAGGGGCGTAAGGCGTATCTTCTTTAAACAAACCTGTTTCTCCTAAAGTTCCGTAAACTTCATCTGTAGAAATATGGTGAAAACGCGAGCCTAAAAACTCTTTTTTATAAACATTTGGACTTTCCATCCAAAAGTTTTTAGCTACATCTAATAAATTAAACGTTCCGTTAATATTTGTCTTTACAAACGCGTCTGGTTTACTTATAGAATTATCAACGTGTGATTCTGCAGCAAAATGAATTACTCCAGAAAATTGGTATTCTTCGAATAGATTTTCTATCAATTTTCTATCACAAATATTACCTTTTATAAATGTGTAATTTTGATTTTCTGCAACCTCAATCAAATTCAATAAAGAACCCGCATATGTTAATGCATCTAAATTAACAATATGAGTATTCTTATTTTCTCTTAAAAAATACTCAATAAAATTAGCTCCGATAAAACCTGCACCGCCAGTAACTAAAATCTTGTGCATACTTACTTTTTATAATTACTTAAGTATGTATTTAATTGTTTTAAAAGTAAAATAAATATCATCAATAAAACACTTAAAACGCCTAATAAGAATATATTGTTTTTTGTTATTCCTCCAATTTTATATCCAATAGGTTTAAAACTTGAAACAACATTTAAAACAACATTTTTTTCCGATTGGTCTTCTACTATATCCTGTAAATCTCTAATTAAACTTCTGTTTGTTTCTAACAATTCAACTTCTTTAGGTTTTGAATTTTGACTTCCTAAATCGATATTAGTTCCACTTGTAGATTTTTCTGACGCTGCAATAGTTGCTAATATTATTGTTTTTTGTAACGAATCTATTTGAGAAATATTGTTTTTAATTAAAGCGTCTGTTGTGTTTATACTGTTATAAGTATGTGTTTTTAAACGATTAAAATATGTGTTATTTTCAATTGACAGTACAATCGTTTTTTCTAATTTAGAAAATACATTGTTTTTTTCTGAAAGTACTTCTATCCGATGTATTTTATAGTCTAACTCAGTAAAAGAAGTTTTAAATTCTTCATATTCATAACTTTTAATAGTGGTTGTATCTACTTCTGTTACAAACTCATCATAAGAATTTACTATATCGTACTCTGATATAATCGGTTCTACAGTAATTTCCTTAAGAGAACCTGCTTCTGCCTTTGTTATACCAAAAATTTCTTCTAAAGAGACTGTATCTTTTTGTTTTATTAAGTCATTATAGAAATTAATATTACTATATAGTAATTTTGAACTTTTATAATTGGGTTTAACTAACATATCAGAACCATATAAATCTGGTGATTTTGATTCTAGAAAAGCTCCGATACCACCACCAACTATTCCTGCTATAGCTAAGGCAACAATATTATTTCTCAGAAATAATAAAACAACGATAAAGGCATGAAAAAGCCCTTTAAAAATGCTTCCTATAAAATTAAAAAA
>CAYPHE010000103.1:0-5705 GCA_964410075.1 uncultured Polaribacter sp. | reverse complement strand
ACTTTTACTTTTTTATTTATAGTTTTTCTTATTTTAGATGCGGCTTGTATGGCTTTTTGATAATGCGCTCCTTCCATTTCTAAACCAATTACATTCCATGTTGATTTATGAAAAAACTTTAATAATTCTTTGTTTTGTAGTGATGTTCCTAATACAGAAATCATAGAACCTTTATAAACATTTACTCCAAAACCTTCTAAGTCTTTCTTTTTTAATTCGTTTTTAAAAGGATAATTATCTGCAGTTCCTTCAAAAATATGTGCAGATGGCACCATAATATCTCCTTTACCTCCTTCTAAAATACCAGCTTTTCCCATTATAGAAATAGAAGACACGTCTAACTGTTGCTTTTCATAAGGCTTTAGCAACTCATCCATAGTCTCGTATGCTTGTTCTCCAAAAGCATAATCCATAACTATAATTACTGGCGAATTTTCCTCTAAAAGAGAGTTACCTCTCTTTAACGTATGATGTTCGAAATTTATTTTATGAGTATCAATAATTTGAACATTTATATTGGTCCCCGATGTATCTTTTAAATAAATTAAGCCATTTTTCGAAGCAAATTCCTTTACTTTTTGCTGTAAAGGTTTGCTTTCAGAATTACTTAATAGTTGAAAAAGCTCAAAGTTATTATCGTATTCTTTTGACTCTTCAGAAAGTGCTTCTTTTGCGTAAATAGAATTCAACACACTGTGCATATTTGCACTTATAATATGAATTGGTCTTTGTAAAAGGTTATTTTCCTGTAACGTTTGTTTGATATTATTGGCCCAAATTTCACCATAAATATGATGTCCTATTTCATCGATTAACGAGTTACTAAAAGTAATTGTTCGTTTTCGATCTTCCAATACTTCGTAAATAGCAAGCTTTCCTAGCCAATATACTATTTGAAAAAAACGATATGGGTTTTCTTCAGTTTCAAAAAAAGAATAGGTATTTAAAACCTCTTCAAATGTTCTTCCTAAAATAGTGGATATGTAAACAAGTGTAACTTTTTGTTCTTTTTCTGATAACGGCTTGTTATATAAAACAACATCTTCTAAATGCAACCATTCTCTTGTAAACGTATTTTTCTCTTCTATAGTTACTCTCTTTTGAATTTTATGAGACTCTATAAAAAGAAATGTCAAGTGAGTAAGAATATCATAAATTTCAGATCTACCTCTGGTAATCTCAATATTCATTTGATTGGCGTCAATCCGATAACAATTTCTTCTTCTTTTTGGAGGTATAATTACAGAAAAACTACCTTTATGATAGCCTTCATCTGTAGTTAAATTAATAAACTGACATTCTTCTATTCCTTCTGGCAATCTATCAACAACGTATTGCAAACCATTCAGTTCCGTTTTATCTTCTGCAACAGAACCATAAATCTCTGGTCTTAATAACAATAACGATTTTCGCAATGTTTCTCCAGAAACTCCCATTGGCTTATAAAAACCTCTACCAAATAAATGACGCATAGAAACATACAATTTTTCAATTGCATTTCTAGACTCTTGTGCCTTAGTTCGGTTAGTTTTTAGCGCTTTGTTCATAGATTTTAACCCGCAAATATAAGATTATTTGACCGATAAAATTTGATTATAAGCATTTTTATTACTCAACAACTCTGTTGCTTTTTGTATCTCAAAATCGTTTGTAAGATTGTGTTTATAAACACCTTCTTTATAATAATACCTATCTAAAATCGCCAATTTAATAGCTTCTTTTACTCGCTTTTTGTTTTTAGAAATAGTAGTAATCTTTTCTTCCAAAAGTTGCTCTTTTATTTTTTGGTATTCCTTTTCTATACTTTTGTTTTCAGTAATTTTAAAAGCTTTTTCAAACATCTTTTCTTGTTTGGTTACAAAAGTGGTGTCTCTTTTTAAGTAATTGGTAAAGTCTTTAAAATTATCATCAGAAAAAACAAATTCTGAAATCGGAGATATTTCTGAGTTCTTATAATAAAAAGCAGTTGCGTAATTAAAAATAGCTTTAGAATTTAAAAGAGCTTCTGTCATTTTTGTTTTAGGAGTTAGATTACTAATTACATCTGGCAAAACTCCTCCTCCGTCATAAACTATTCTTCCTTTTTCAGTTTTAAATTCGTTAATGCCTCTATCTGAAAATTTAGGAACATTCCCATACTCGTCTCTATTGGTGTAATCTAATTCTTGAATACACCTGCCACTTGGTGTGTAGTATTTAGAAATTGTTAGCTTCATTTGGGTGCCATAAGTCAATTCTCTATAACGTTGCACCAAGCCTTTTCCAAAAGAACGCTCACCCATAACAACTGCTCTGTCATAATCTTGCAATGCTCCACTTACAATTTCCGATGCCGATGCAGAACCACCATTTATTAAAATAACAATTGGAATTTCTAAATCTAAAGGCACTTTATTTCCTCTAAATGTATTGCTCCATTTTTTAATTTTTGCTTTGGTAGTAACAATTGTTTTCCCTTTAGGGAGAAAAAAATTAGAGATGTTAATTGCTTCATTTAACAAACCTCCAGGATTAGAGCGCAAATCGAAAACCAACTGCTTCATACCCTCTTTTTGTAGTTTTTTAAATGCTTTTTTTACTTCTGAAGATGCTTTTTCGTTAAATCTTGTTAACGTTATATAACCTGTTGAGTCATTAATCATTTCTGCAAAAGGCACAGGATTAATTACAACTTTATCTCTGGTTATTTCTGTGGTAAACGTTTTATTTTGCCTTTTAACGGTTGCCGTAAATTTACTATTTGGTGTTCCTTTTAAAAATAAAGACATTGCTTCTCTATCCATATTTAACAAAGACTCTCCATTTATTGCTGTAATAATATCACCAACTTTTAAATTGGCTTTATCTGCACTATAACCTTTAAATACCTCTCCTATTTGAATACCTTCTTCTAAATAAAAAACAGTAACTCCTATACCTCCATACTCACCTTCTCTTCTTATTCTAACATCTTCAACATCTTGTTCATTATAAAAATTGGTATAAGGGTCTAATTCTTTAAGTGTATTTTTTATTACTTTATTTGTTAAGTCTGCAGGGTTTATTTCATCTACATAATACATGTTTAACTCTTTAAACAAGGTATTGTAAATTTCTATTTGTTTGGCAATTTCAAAATATTTAGATTGAAAAGAAAAAGATACAACCGCAACAAATACTACTAATAGAACAAGTATTTTTTTTGATTTTTTAATTTTCTTCATAAGGCGTATTTTTAGTTTCAGCAACAAATTTTTCAAGCAGTATTTTCATTTTTTCATGCAATTTTTGGTAAGCAAACATTTCTTTACCAAGATAAGAAATCATAAAAATATATTGCTCTTCTAAATTATCATAAACAATAAACTTTTGCAAACGATACGTTTCTCGCATCAATCGTTTTAATTGATTTCTATGAACAGCCAATTTAAAATTTCTTTTAGGCACAGAAACACCAGCTTGAGCTGGAAAATCAGACGTATGCTCAGTTTTTAAATATACCATTCTAAAAGGAAATACTTTTACCGTTTTTCCTTCTTGATATAACTTTTCAATCAGTTTTTTGCTTTTCAGTCGTTCTTGTTTGCCTAAAGTAAATTTCATTAGTACAAACTTAATTTAAATGGTTAACTTTTTTAAACTAACAACAAGAGAACTTAAAAAAAAACGTATTTTAATAGCAGAGAATTTAATGCAACTAAATAAAATGTTACTAAAAAACTTAAAAAAGAAAACTTATTACTTAATTATCTTAGTTCTATTAGGTTGCAGCTCTACTTCAAAAATGCAAGAAGATCATATTACTGAAAATGAAATAATTAACAAAACTTCTTTAAAAATTTTATGTTTAGGTGATAGTTATACAATTGGTGAAAGTGTTTGTGAAAAATGTAAGTTTCCAGAACAACTAAAGGATTCTTTACAAGAAAAAAATACAGATGAAGAATTTACTTTAGAAGTAATTGCTAGAACTGGCTGGAATACAAACAATCTTATTAATGCTATTAAAAGTAAGAATTTAGCTACCAATTTCAATTTGGTTACCTTATTGATTGGAGTTAATAATCAATTTCAAAGAATTCCTTTTTCAATATTCGAAAATGAATTTGAATTACTTATCAACCAAGCCATTAAAAGTGTAAATTCTTCTAAAGATAAACTTATCGTTTTATCTATTCCAGATTACGCTTTTACCCCATTTGGTCGAGGCAACAAAATCATATCTGATGAAATTGAAAAATACAATACCTACATTAAAAACTTCTGCCAAGATAGAAATATCACGTTTTTAAATATTACAGATATTACCCAAAATGGTTTATCTAATCCTACACTTGTTGCTAACGATGGCTTGCATCCTTCTAAAGAAGCCTACACTAAATTTGTGCAACGTCTTTTGCCACTAGCAATTACAAAATTAGGACTGTAAATTGAAAAACACTTTCTAAAACGTTATCGTAAAAACCTGTAAAACATGATATTTGACAGTTTTTAAGAATACTTTGTAGCATAGTTTTGTTTCATATTAAAGTTAATGATCATGAAAGAAACTAGAAAAGAGACCATTCAATTTATCAATTTACAATTAGCTGAACTTGGACAACCTACCTACAAAGACACTCCAAATAGTAATGAAAAATTCTGCAACCCTAAGTTTGAGGAATTAACTAACAGCTTGATAAAAAACATTAGAGAAAAATCGAGATTACTTTCAGATTATCATTCTCCTGTAGATACAAGAATTCAAAATTTTATCAATAATTATTTACAAGAAGTAACTATTGATAAACCTTATATTTTACCAAACAACACTTTAATTTTATCTAAAAAAGGACAAGCTAGAGAAGTTAGCTTGCCTCCAAATGGCAATTCTTTTAAAAGTGACTTAGTAACTTCTAGCAGGTTAAAACAAGGAATTTTAAACAATCCTTTACACGATAAAAGAACCACAAAAGGTACTTTTCATATTGTAGAAGGAGATTTACCTGTGCCTTTAGATAAAAAAGAAGTGCCTAAAATAGCTTTTGCTCATTTTTTAAATGCTGCTTTTAATCCTTCGGATGAATTAAAAGTATTGCCATTTACATCTCAACAAAAAGACAAAGCAAAGGTTATGGTTTCTATGTTGTTAAGACCTGTTGTTTGTCCTGAAGTGAAAGGCATCATCCAAAAAAAATCATTAGAGGTTCGGTTTTTTGCTCCTGGAAACTTAGTAAGTAACTTAGATTTTGTTGAAAATATTTTCGGCAATGCCGGAAACCCCAATTTAGCAGAAAATGATGCCGCTTTAGACACAGAACATTGGACAGGTCATACGGGGTGTATTGTTTTAGCTCCGCAATTATTAAAACTAACAAAAAAAGAAGTGGGTTTACCACACATTAATAAAGCTACAGATCGCCAGCGTAAAGACGGTATGTGTTGGAAAGACGAAAACGAATTATATAACGATGGTGGTGCTTTTAAAATTACCTGTAGAGATCAGCGCGGAGTTGTAGTTACCTTAATTGCCGATAACTATTATGGATATTCTAAAAAGGAAATTAAAACACAAATTAGTTATGCTGCCAATTTGTATGGTTTAGTAGAAGAAGAACACGCTGGCGGAGCTATTGCTTATGCAAGACGTGTTATGGGCGATACGGTAAATGGTAAAGATTATTTTAGATACTATGGTTTAGACCACACTTTTGAAGATGTAAAAAAATTATTAGCAGACAGTATTG
>CAYPHE010000102.1:0-8562 GCA_964410075.1 uncultured Polaribacter sp. | reverse complement strand
TCATCTACAGAAATTGCTTTTTCTACAGAAAAATCGCCAATTTTTGTTCTTCGTAAAGCGGATAAATGTGCACCTGAATTTAATGCTAATCCAAAATCGTAAGCTAAAGAACGAATGTAAGTTCCTTTGCTACAAACTACTTCAAAATTGATATTTGGTAGTTCAGTTGAAGTTAATTTAAAACTTTCGATTGTAACTTTTCTGGCTTTTATTTCCGTTGTTTCTCCTTTCCTAGCCAATTCATACAAACGCTTTCCTTCTTTTTTTATAGCTGAAAAAATAGGTGGTTTCTGATCTATGTCTCCAATAAATTGTTTTGTAGTTTCTTGCAACAAATCTTTAGTAATATGTTCTGTAGAAAAGGTTTCGTCAATCTCCGTTTCTAAATCGTAACTGGGTGTCGTTGCTCCTAAAGTAATGGTTCCTGTATAGGTTTTGGCTTGACCTTGATAGGTGTGTATATTCTTCGTTTCCTTTCCAACACAAATAATTAATAAGCCAGTAGCTAAAGGATCTAAGGTTCCTGCGTGGCCTACTTTTATTTTTTTGATGTTAAAATGTTTTCTGATGTGCCAACGCAACTTGTTAACCACCTGAAAAGAGGTCCAGTTTAGTGGTTTATCAATCAATAAAACTTTACCTTGTTTTATTTCTTCTAGAGTCATGAAATAAATCGTTAGTTGGTAAGTGTATACACAATAGCAATTGCACCTACAATAGCACAATAGATAGAAAAATAGATCAATTTACTTTTTTTAACTAAAGCAATCATCCATTTACAAGCCAATAAACCAGCCACAAAAGCGGCAACAAAACCAGCTGAAATAGAAATCATTTCTGAAGATTGAAAGCTCAAATCACCACCTAAAATATCTTTCGCAATTTTTCCAAAAATTAAAGGAACAACCATTAAAAAAGAAAAACGAGCTGCTTTGGTTCTGTCTATTCCCAATAAAACTGAAGTAGAAATTGTTGCTCCAGAACGAGAAATTCCTGGAAGCATAGCAATTGCTTGCGAGATTCCGATAAGCAAAGAATTGGTAAAAGAAACTTCTTTATCGGTGTTTTTTGCTCTATCTGCTAATAATAAAAGTATAGCTGTAAGCAGTAACATGCTTCCTACTAAAGCAATTTTTCCACCAAAAAAGGATTCTAATTGTTCTTCAAAAAGTAACCCTACAAAGACAGCAGGTACCATAGAAATAACAATTTTTAAAGAAAATTTAAATTCGTCGTTCCATTTAAATTGAAACAAACCTTTAATAATTTCTGTAACTTCTTTTCTAAAAATAACCAGTGTACTTAACGCAGTTGCAAAGTGTAAAACTACTGTAAACGTGAGGCTTTCTTCTGGCACAGAAGTGTCTCCTAAAATAGCTTTTGCCAATTCTAAGTGCCCACTTGAAGACACGGGTAAAAATTCAGTTAGACCTTGAATGATTCCTAAAATAATTGCTTCTATAATATCCATTATTACTTTTTAGGGTTTAATAAAATGGCGTAAATTTCTATACCTAAACCAATAATTACTAAAGTTGGTGCCAAACGAATTCTTCTCCAATTGTAGATTTCTTCATTAAAAACTGCTGGATTATCGCTACCACCACCAGCCATTAGTATAAAACCTAAGGCAATAACTACTAAACCAATTATCATAAATAGATAATTTTTCTTACCAAAAAGAAACTCAGGTTTGTGTGTGTTTTCTTTATTCATAAATTAATAATATAATTTGTCTGTCTGTAAATTTAAAAAACGTTGGGTAGCAAAAAATGTACTTAACCAAGTAATAATAAATGCTGTACCCAATATTCCGCCAAATAAATATACAAGTGTTATATAATCTTTAATTAAATCTAAAGCAGGAATTTGTTTGTCTAAATAATAGATTAAAACTCCAATGCCAATACTTGCTATAATGGCACCAAAAATGCCCAATTTAATACTTTGCCAAATAAATGGTTTTCTAATAAAGCCTTTTGTAGCTCCAACCATTTGCATGGTTTTTATGTTAAATCTCTTAGAGTAAATAGACAAACGTATAGAACTGTTGATTAGGAAAATGGCCACAATTCCAAAAAAACCACTTAAAACCAATAACCAAAAACCGATGCGTTTGATGTTTTTAGTTAATAAATTAATTAATGGTTTGTCATAAGAAACATCAGCAACAAAAGCATTTTCTTTAAAACGAGTTTCTAGTTCTTTCATCTTTTCAGGAGAAACAAAAGCTGCTTTAATATAAATATCAATTGCATTTTTTATAGGGTTTGTGCCAAGAAACTTTAAGAAGTCTTCACCAATTTCTTTACTATACTGTTTTGCAGCACGTTCTTTACTTATGTATAAAACCTTTTTTGTAAAGTCTTCTTTCTTTAAAGATTCTTTTAGGGCAAAAATCTGTTCGTTAGAAACTTCATCTTTTAAGAATAAAGTAAGTGCTACTTTTTCTTTAAAATGATTGGCAACTTTGGTAGATTTTAATAAAACTAACCCTAAAATACCAACCATAAAAAGTACCAAAGCAATACTTACAATTACAGAAAAGTAAGAAGAGCGCAGACGCCTTTTTTGAAAAGAATCGAAGTTTGATACCATTTGTTTATTAGAACTGCCGCAAGATAATAATTAGTATGCAGTTGTAGTAAAAACTATTATTTTTTTAACGATTTATAGATTGACATAACTCTATTAAAACACCATTTGAGGTTTTAGGATGTAAAAAAACCACCAATTTGTTGTCTGCACCTTTTTTAGGAGTTGAATTTATTACGGAAAAACCTTCTTTTTCTAGCCTACTAATTTCGGTATAAATATCTTCTACTTCAAAAGCAATATGATGCATGCCTTCTCCTTTTTTAGAAATAAATTTACTAATCGGGGTGTTTTTATTGGTAGCTTGAAGCAATTCTATTTTAGCTGTATCTGTTTTAAAAAAAGAAACTAGAACATTTTCAGATTCAATATTTTCTGTTTTTTCTGGAGTTTTATTTAAAAGCGAAGCATATATTTTATTTGCCTGTTCTAAGTCTTTTACTGCTATGCCTATATGATCTATTTTCATGTTCAAGTTATAAAAAATTGCTATAAGGTTTACAAGTTAAAATTTTTATTTTGCATTAATCATAATATTATCAAGTTGATAGGTTCCATCAAAATCTACATCTCCACTCCCAATATATTTAAAAGCAATATAAGCCTTACCAGAATAACTTGATAAATCAATAAAGGTTGATGAGAAGAACTCTCTAAAGTTACTATTATTTGAAGCTATTCTTGCAGGTAAATTGGTCCAAATTGCATTTGTAATATCTTCTTCAGCCCCATTCCAGTCTATAGAAATTAGTACTTCCAATTCGCTGCCGTCTGCAAAAGAGGTAGAGGTCTCAAAAGATAAATATTCTTCTGTTGTGTTATCTAAATCTATAGCAGATGTAATTAACCAAGATATGGTACTTTCATTTCTAGAGCCAAAAGAACTAATACTTACGGCCGTACTATTTACATCTTCATCAAAATATAATTTCCAAGATCGGGTGCCTTCTTGTTTGTAATTTGTCCAACCAGTAATGTCAATTGTTCCAGAAGTAGATTCAAAATCTTCATCTAATAATATTGTGGTAAAATCTTCAATTGAAGCTGGACTGCATCTAGATTCGGTCATATAAACATCTTCAGTAGAATTTAAAACTAAAACAGTAAAATCTCCATTAAAATCTTTGCTAACTACAGCGCTTATTGCTCCACCATCTTTTGGTAATGTATTATTAGCAAAAGAGGCAAAGGAGCTTGTTTCTACAAAAGCATTTACTAATCCTAGACCTTGGCAAGCTTCAATCTTACGTTTTGTACCAAAATCTTCTGTTGGATCTATATATGATTTACCGTCTACGTTTCCAGAAAAAAAGGCATTCTCTATTTTTACAAAAGTGCCAATATTAATCTCTTTATCTAGGTTGCTTAGAAGTAATGTTTTAGGTATTATGGTTTTTGTTATTGGTGAACGAAAAAAATGATTTTTTTCTTGATTTTGACGAATACTTTCTAATTCTCTAGAATCTGTTAATTTAACTTTACCACCAATTGCAGTAACTCCATCTCCTGAATTGGTTTCACCAATATAAATATTTTTTAATCGAATATAAACCTCTCTGCCTATATTGTATTTGTTATAGATGTCATTTAAGTTAAGAGCAACTTTAATACCTGCTGTTGGATTTTCTTCTTTGTCTTGCATGTAAAATTCTCTAAAGTAATTTCCTTCTTTATCTGAGGAGACAACATATCCTTTTATTACTAAGTTAGAAGTAATTTGAACTGGTTTTTCTCCAGAAACATACAATTGTTTTATTTCACTTATCGTTTTTAATTCTAATTGATTGTTATTAATGCTATCTAAAAGGTTATGTAACATTTTATTTTCTTGTACCCCTAAATTTTCTGGAATTGTAAAATCTCCGTCTTCCACACAAGAAATAAAAGAAATGTAAGTTATTAGAGTAAGTGTAAAAAGGATTAGTTTATTAGTTTTCATAGTTTTCGTTTTTTTTAAAATCTGAGATTTACATTAAAGAAATAGGTGGTGCCTCTACCAAACCAATAGCGGTTTCCAAAAACAGGAGTTGCTAACGATTTATCTTCTAACAATTGCCTGTAATTTGCATTTCTACCTTGTTCAAATCCACCAGACTTATATTTTTCATTCAATACATTATTTACCGTTGCAAAAACTGAAAGAAATTTTTCTTTAATTAACCATGATTTTCCTCCAACTAAATTCACTACTTTATAAGTATTAAAACGTTCTTGCGCTAATAGTTTTTTTGCAATTTCTGGGTTGTAATTATTAAAAGTTAATCCATCTGCATCTTCATAAAAATTGGCAGATCTTGTTAAAGGAGCAATATCTACATAGGTATTTGCAAAAAAGTTGGTTGTTGCACCAAACCACCAATAATTTGGATCTCTATATTCAAAACCAATTGAATAAGCATTTTGTGGACCAGCAGCAATTTTGTAGTTTTTTAAATTTGCAGTATAATTTTTAGATCTAAAATTGCTATCAAAACCACCGTTATTGGCAATGTCTGAGGTTAAATACAAATTAGGATTGTTTTTGTATACAAATTGACCTATTGAAGCAACTCCTTTTATTTTTAAAGAAGGTGTTACTTGTGCTTCTAAGCCAAATTCTAGTCCTAAATGTTCTTTTTGTATTCCAAAAAGGATCTCTTGCACAAAGGCAGTATTATCACCACCAACTCCATCTGCAAAATAGAACGAAATTTCAGTAGCATCTCTAATACCTGTGTAGTATGTGCTTAATCTAGAAGTAATAATAGGAGAACGAACAATATAGCTAAAATCAGTTGATAGTACTTGTTCGCTTTTTAAATCGTCTACAATTGCATTGTTTTCTCTTACATTAGAAAATGAGTTACGAATGGTTGGAGCATTTGTTATAAAACCAGCATTAAAATCTAAAAGATGACGTCCTGTAATTTTATAGGTGGCACCTCCTTTAAATCCGAAGTTTGTAAAATTAATTTGTTTTGATTTTCCTAAAGAATTGTCTATAAATCTTCCGTTTTGGTATAAACCTTCTCTTTGATGATTTGTATTTGATATAGTTAACGCAGTAAAAAAATCTATTTTTCTATATTTAAATTGCGCTTGAACAAAAGCACTTGAAATATTTGAGTACAAATTATAGTTGTATCTAAATTGATCTCCTTTTTTAACCAATCTATCTGGATTTAAGATGTTATTTTGCTTTTGTAATTGTGTTTCAGCAAAAGGATTTACGTCTAAATATCCAATATCGTTACCCAATAAATCAATTACCTCTGCAAAATTATTTGATGTTGAAGTTCTATAATCTAACTTGGCATTTAGCGTAATATTATCATTTAATTCTGCGTTAAGAATAGAGTTGATTGTAAACTGATTTTCATCATTTCTATCCTCATACAAAACGTAAGCACTTTCTATACCCTGAGAATCATTGGTAATATTAGCATCAAAAATCTGTTCCCAATCCAATTGTCCGTTATTTTGGAATTCTTGTAAAGAAAGATATGCACTAGCTAAATCTCCGTTTCTAATTTCAAAACTTGGTAAATACTGGTAGTAGGTTGGGCTTGGGTTTGCGCCTCCGTTAAAATCTAGTCGGCTATTTCCTATTTTACCATATTGATAAGAAGTATTGGTTTGCAAGCTTATTTTATCTGAAATAGTCCAAAAATGATTCAACATAAAAATTGGTTCAGCAACTTCTTTAATTCTAGAGTTTCTTCTTTCACCATTTAAATATCCCCAATACTCATTGTAATCTACTCCTTTTAAACCAACTACTTCATCAGTTGCAGAAGCAGCTTTTCCTCTTCTATTTGGAGCAAAAATTGAAGTGAAATTTATGCTATGTTTTTTACCAAATTTTTGTTCGAAAGAAGCAAAGAATGAATAAGCGTTGTAACTTGTGCCCTCTGTAAAACCTTCTTTACCAGATCTTCTGCTAGCAGAAACGGTTAATGCCCAGTTTCCAGGCATATTACCCGTAGCATACGTTGCCATAACCCTATGTTGGTAACTTCTGTTAGAAGAGGCATATGAAACTCTTGTTCCTGCTTTTTGTTGAGAAGCTCTTGTATTAATATTTGTAGAACCTAAAACACCACCAAATGTAAAATTAGAAGGAGCTAAACCATTGCTAAATTCTTGGTTTCTAAGTACGTCATTCAGTCCACCCCAATTGCTCCATTGTGCTCTTCCATCATTAATTTTATTCATTTCAATTCCATTGATAAGTACTTTACCATTTCCAGAATCTAAACCTTTAATTCTAAAAAAAGAAGAACCGAACTCAAAAGCAGCTGTTCTTAAAAACAAATCTTTTGTTGCTTGTAGTAAACCAGCAATATTGTTAGCACTACTGGCATCATCGTTTAATTCATCATCAGTAATGGTAATTAAACTTAAATCTTGATCTTCTGTAACGTCTTTAAACAAATAAATGTCTTCTAAACTTATCGATTCTCCAGAAAGTTCTAAAGGAAATTTTTGCGATTTATAACCTGCTAAAGAAATTTTTAAAACATAATTTCCATTAGAAAGCTCTTTAATAGTAAAATCACCCTCTTTTCCAGTAGTGGTTTCAAAAAGGTTTTCGTTTAAGGTTACAGTAACATTTTGAAGAGGTAATTCAGAATCGGCATCTAGCACGATTCCTTTCACAATATTTTGAGCTTGAAACCTTACAAAAAGGAATAGCGTCATAAATATTGAGAAAACAATTTTTCTCATAACTTTTTATTTTTCCATTCATAGCGATGGTAATTTAATAAATTTCTATAAATTTTAAAACTTAGACAATTTGATATTTCTTTTAAATTCAAATTTGTTTTTAAGTTTGTGTAAAAAAATGATATGAAGAAGACTTTGCAATTTATGTTGCTATTTACAACTATAATTGGTTTTTCTCAGACTAAGGGAAAACAGTATAGAATAAGAACAATAGCTTTTTATAACTTAGAAAATCTGTTTGATACAATTAACGACATTAATAAGAATGATGAGTTTAGCCCAATAATGGAGTTGAAGTCTAATAGAGGAGAGGTTTATGTTGATAAAATTGACAAACTAGCTAGTGTAATTGCTCAAATAGGAAAAGAAAAAACAAAGACCAGTCCTGCAATTATTGGTGTTTGTGAAGTAGAAAATTTAAGTGTTTTAGAAGATCTAGTACATTCTGTTCATTTAAAGAAAAAAGATTACGGAATTATACATTACGATTCGCCAGATAAAAGAGGAATTGATGTGGCGTTATTGTATCAAAAAAAATATTTTAAGCCTGTTTTTCATGAGTCTTTTAACCCTAATTTATACAAGAATAATAGAAAGGTTTATACGAGAGATCAATTGTTAGTTACAGGTTATTTAGATGACGAGCTAATTCATATTATTGTAAATCATTGGCCTTCTAAAAGAGGAGGAATTAGTAGCGTTCCGCTTCGAGAAAAAGCAGCATATCAAAACATAAAAATTATTGACCAATTAATAGAAAAAGACTCTGATGCAAAAATTTTTATTATTGGCGATTTTAACGATGACCCGATAGCATCTAGTTTTAAAAAGGTTTTAAAAACGAAGGCAAAAAAAAGTAGGTTAACAGAAAAAGCTATTTATAACCCGTATGAAAGTATGTTTAAAAAAGGATTAAACACTACAGCGCATAGAGATCATATTAGTTTGTTTGATCAGATTTTAATTTCATCAACTTTAGTTGATAAAGGAGAAAAAGATTTTTCCAGTTATAAAATGTATCAAGCTCATATTTTTAATAAACGTTTTTTGGTTCAAAAAAAAGATCAATACAAAGAATATCCACTACGAAGTTTTTCTAATGGATTGTATACAGGAGGTTATTCAGATCATTTTCCGGTATATATGTATGTTATAAAAGAAGAAAAATAGAAGAATAGTATTATAAAAGTAAAAGCCCAGTAATATAAAATTACTGGGCTTTTATGATAAGAATTATTGCCTATTACACGTATTATTTAT
>CAYPHE010000101.1:4600-8612 GCA_964410075.1 uncultured Polaribacter sp. | reverse complement strand
TGCTTTGTTAACATCTTATATTTCTAAAACTCATAAAAAAATGTAATTTTACCCTACATATAAACTATGTAGATTTAATGGGTAAAATAATTGCTATTGCAAATCAAAAAGGTGGAGTTGGAAAAACTACAACTAGTGTAAATTTAGCTGCTGCTTTAGGGGTTTTAGAAAAAAAAGTATTACTTATAGATGCTGATCCGCAAGCAAATGCTACGTCGGGTTTAGGTGTAAATGTAGATGAAGTAGCCATTGGTTCTTATCAAGTTTTAGAGCACACTGCAACAGCAAAAGAAACTATATTAGAAACAAGCTCTCCAAACGTTTCTATAATTCCTGCACATATAGATTTGGTTGCCATAGAAATTGAATTGGTAGATAAGCAAGAAAGAGAGTACATGCTAAAAAAATCGTTACAAGAAATTAAAAACGATTTTGATTATATTTTAATTGATTGTGCACCATCATTGGGGCTAATTACCTTAAACTCTTTGGTTGCTGCAGATTCTGTAATTATTCCTATACAGTGTGAATATTTTGCCTTGGAGGGGTTAGGAAAGTTATTAAACACTATTAAAAGTGTACAGAACATTCACAATCCAGATTTAGATATAGAAGGTTTATTACTAACTATGTTTGATTCTCGATTGCGTTTATCAAACCAAGTAGTTGATGAAGTTAGAAAACACTTCTCTACTATGGTTTTTGATACAATTATTAGAAGAAATACTCGTTTAGGAGAAGCACCTAGTTATGGAGAAAGTATTATTTCTTACGATGCAACCAGTAAAGGCGCTGTAAATTATATAAATTTGGCGCATGAACTCTTAAAAAAGAATTCGTAACATGGCAAAAGCAACTAGAAAACAAGCATTAGGTAGAGGGTTATCTGCTTTACTAAAAGAACCAGATAACTTAAACACGGCACAAGATAAAGGTGCCGATAAAGTTGTTGGTAATATTATAGAAATTGAACTAGATGCAATTGATGTAAACCCATATCAGCCGAGGACTTATTTTGATGAAGAAGCGTTACGTGAACTGGCAGGATCTATTAGAGAATTAGGTGTTATTCAGCCAATTACAGTTAGAAAATTAACAGGTAATAAATTTCAGTTGGTTTCTGGAGAGCGTCGTTTTAGAGCCTCTAAATTAATTGGCAACACAACTATACCTGCTTATATTAGAATTGCTAACGACCAAGAAATGCTAGAAATGGCATTGGTTGAAAATATTCAGCGTAAAAATTTAGACCCTATTGAGGTAGCTTTATCTTACCAGCGTTTGATTGATGAAATTCAATTAACTCAAGAAGAATTAAGTGTTAGAGTTGGTAAAAAACGTTCTACGGTAACCAATTACCTACGTTTATTAAAACTAGATCCTATTTTACAAACAGGAATGCGAGATGGTTTTATTTCTATGGGGCATGGTCGTGCAATGATTAATGTTGAAAATACTGAAGATCAATTAGCAATTTATGAGAAAATTTTAAGAGAAAAATTATCTGTTCGTCAAACAGAAGATTTAGTAAAAAACTTAAAAACGGGTAAAATTGCAAAACCGAAAAAGAAACCAGTTCCGAGTTTTGTAAAAAACAGTATTAAAGATTTAAATGGCTTTTTCGGACAAAAGGTTCAGGTAACTATTGGCACTAATGGAAAAGGAAAAATTGCCATTCCTTTTCATTCTGAAGAAGATTTTAATAGAATCAAAAACTTACTAAAATAAGTGTTTTTCAAAAAAAATACATTCGTCTTTATTTTTGTTTTTACCTGCTTTACTACTTTTGCTCAAAACGAAGTGGTAAAAGATTCTATTGTAAATTTTGAACAAGATACTTTACTTGTAAAAAAGAAAAATTTACTTAGCAGAATTTTAGAAAAGAAAGAACGTGAATATAATCCTTTGGCTCCTTCTAGAGCAGCTTTCTATTCTGCTATATTTCCGGGCATGGGACAAGCTTACAATAGAAAATATTGGAAAACTCCAATAGTTTGGGCGGGTTTAGCAATACCTACCTACTACTATTTACAAAATAACGAAGACTATAAACGATTTAGAACCGCTTTTAGACAACGAAAAGCGGGTTTAGAAGATGAGTTTTCTGATTTATCTGAAGAAACTTTAGAAAGAGCTCAAGATCAATTAAGAGAAAATCGAGAACTATCTATACTTTCTTTTGTAATTGTTTACGTTTTACAAATTGTTGAGGCTAGTGTAAATGCACATTTGCTTCAATTTGAAACTAATGATAACTTAACCGTTGAATCGACAGTAATGCCAAGTCCTATAAGATTTGATGCTCCTGTAGTTGGTTTAACTTTAAAATATAACTTTTAAGAAATGAAAATTGCATTATTAGGCTATGGAAGAATGGGCAAAGAAATTGAAAAAATTGCCGTTTCTAGAGGACATGAAATTGTTATTAAAAAAGATGTTGGAGACGTTATAGATATTAATTTAGCCGATGTTGCTATAGATTTTAGTGTACCTACTTCTGCTTTTAATAATATTACAGACTGCATGAAAAATCAAGTTCCTGTTGTTTGTGGAACTACTGGTTGGTTAGATAAATACGAAGAAGCTATTTCTATTTGTAAAGAAAATAATAGCGCTTTTTTATACGCTTCTAACTTTAGTTTGGGGGTAAACATCTTTTTTGAATTGAATAAACAATTGGCAAAAATGATGAGTGGTGTAAAAGATTATTCTATTGAATTAGAAGAGATACATCATACTAAAAAATTGGATGCGCCAAGCGGAACTGCAATTACTATTGCAGAAGGAATTATAGAAAATACGAGCAAAAAAGATTGGGAATTAGGCGAAAAAACATCTGAAGAAAATATTCCTATAGTTGCAAAAAGAATTCCAGAGGTACCAGGTACGCATACTGTTTGGTATAATTCTGAGGTAGACTCTATAGAAATAAAACATACTGCACATAGTAGAAAAGGATTTGCTTTGGGTGCTGTTGTTGCTGCAGAATGGATTGCAGATAAAAAAGGAATTTTCAACATGAAAGATGTGCTAAATATTTCTTAACACTTGTAACATTTTTTCTATTTTGCAACTTATTAAAAAACAAAAGGTCAAGTAATTTAGTTTTTAAAATTAAGCTAATTTCAAATTGACTTACAAAATACATTAGCATGACTTATACGCAATGGTTACTTTTTTTTATTGCTATTCAAATTATTCATTTTTTAGGAACTTGGAAATTATATGTAAAAGCTGGTAGAAAAGCTTGGGAAGCATTAGTTCCTATTTACAATGGGGTCGTTTTAATGCAAATTATCAATCGACCAAAATGGTGGGTAATTTTGCTTTTTATTCCTGTTGTAAATTTATTAATGTTTCTTGTAATTTGGATTGAAACAATAAGAGCTTTTCGTTTTTATAAAAAAATAGATTCAGCTTTAGTTATTTTAACCTTAGGCTTTTATATTTATTACATTAATTATGCAACGGATGCAACATACAATGCAAATAGAAGTATAAAACCCCGTTCTGAATTAGGGGAATGGATTAGCTCTATAACCTTTGCTATTATTGCTGCTACCTTAGTGCATACTTATTTTATGCAACCTTTTACAATACCAACGTCGTCTCTAGAAAAAACGTTATTGGTTGGTGACTACTTATTTGTAAGTAAATTTCACTATGGGGCCAGAGTTCCTTCAACAGTTATTTCAGCTCCAATGGTTCATGATACGCTTCCGTTTATTGGAAAATCTTTTTTATCTGATAGTGAAAATAAAGATTCATGGAAAAACAAACTATCACTACCATATACTAGATTACCTGGAATCCAAAAAATAAAACGAAATGATATTGTTTGTTTCAATTGGCCAGCGGATTCTTTAAAAACGATGTGGGGTGATAATTCTGGTAAGTTTACCTACAAACCAGTTGACAAAAAAACCAATTATGTAAAGCGCTGTGTGGGTATTGCTGGTGATACTTTAGAATTAAGAAATGGTTATGTGTACATAAATGGAAAAAAGAACGA
>CAYPHE010000101.1:0-4500 GCA_964410075.1 uncultured Polaribacter sp. | reverse complement strand
ATTATGGTTGGAGCCAAGATAATATGGGGCCGTTTTACATTCCAGAAGCAGGAGCTACAATTACTTTAAATAGTGAAACGTTACCTTTTTACGAACAGATTATAAAAAATTATGAAAATAACGACTTGCAAGTAATTGATGATAATATTTTTATAAACGGAGAAAAGACAAATAGCTACACTTTCCAAAAAGATTATTATTGGTTAATGGGAGATAATAGACACAATTCTTTAGATGCTCGTTATTGGGGATTTGTTCCTTTTGACCATGTATTAGGTAAACCAGTTATGATATGGTTTAGCTGGGATGCAGATGCGGGTTCTTTCGGAGATAAAATAAAATCGATTCGATGGGACAGAATGTTTACAACTGTTGGAGGAGATGGAGAGCCTGTTTCTTATAGATATATCGTCTTTATCTTAATTGGTTTGTACGTTGCTTATAGTGTTTTTAAGAGTAAAAAGAAGAAAAAAGCGTAACATAACATAGACTGTAGACTGTAGACTGTAGACTGTAGACTGTAGACTGTAGACTGTAGACTGTAGACAAAATTAAATTTTTAACTTACAACTAAGTAGTAGAGCTTTTAAACTTTTGAATAACTAAACATTTACATAATATTAATTAACAACTTAGTTACTTTTGAACTTTTAAACCTTCAAACATAAAAATGTCTTTATTTATTCCAACGTACTTCTCTCCTATTTCTCAATATGCTGTTATAGAAAAAAGTGACGCAATTACTTTTGAGTTTGAAGATAATTTTCAAAAACAAAGCTATAGAAATCGCTGTTATATCTATAATGGTAATGGTAAACAACTATTGAGTATACCCGTAAAAACGGTAAAAAAAGATGGTAAAAAAAAGACCAAAGACGTTTTAGTGGAAAACGATTTTCCATGGCAAGATCAACATTTTAAATCATTACAAACGGCTTATCGTGTTTCTCCTTACTTTGAATTTTTCGAAGATGACTTACAGCCAATTTTCAATAAAAAATATAAGTATTTACACGATGTAAATATTGATACTTTTTTATTTGTTGCAGATGCTTTACAACTACAAACCGATTTTTCAAAAACGGAAGAATACTTTCTTAAACCAAAACAAAATGATTTCAGAAATTTAGCAGAAGTAAAACTACAACCTAAAAAAGACTTCAAACCCTACGTCCAGATGTTTGATGACAAACATGGTTTTATTCCTAATCTTTCTATATTAGACCTATTATTTATGGAAGGTCCTAATGCAATAAGCTTTTTTTAGTAATTTTTCTTCTTTTATATAATAATCTATAATTTAAGTTGAACTTTAAAAACGAAATGTTTAAAAGAAAATTTATTGTTAATACTTTTATATTAAAGGCTTATTTTTAAATTAAATTAAGCTTTTTCTCTTATAATGAAATTCTTTATCCATTATTCTTTTCATTTTTTAGTTCCACTACTGATAACTTTTTTGTTTTTTAGAGAAAACTGGAAGAAAATATATCTTATTTTTCTAATGAGTATGCTTATAGATTTAGATCATTTATTAGCAACACCTATCTTTAAAGCAGACAGGTGTAGTATTAATTTCCATCCTTTACACAGCTATTATGCAATCTTTTTTTATGCTATCGGATTATGCTTCTCAAAAACGAGATGGTTGGCAATAGCTATTCTTTTTCATCTTTTTACAGATTACTTAGATTGCCATTTGTAAAATTTTTGCAACAACACATCAAACTCATTAGAGATATTCAGTTTAAAAATTAGAAACACATAAATTATTGTTATTAAAATACTCTTTAAAGCAATATTAATTATAGGAGATATAGAATAACCAGCTATTTCAATGTTTGGAATAGAAAAATTCCAAAAATAAAATGCAAGAAAAACAAAAAGTATAATGAATAGTAATTTGAGTGACTTTGGTGTAAAAGGCGTAATAGAGAATTTATAATGTACAAACCATAGTTTTACAATATTAAGAATAACAATTGTTATTAAAGTCGCTAATGCTAAACCATCGGTTCCTAACTCCATATTAAAATAAAAAATGGTATTTAAATAATATACTAACAATGAAGATCCTACAGCCAAAGGCATTGTTATTTTATAAAATTTAGAGTTACTTATAATAGCCCCATTACTTCCCAAAAACATAGTGCTTAGTTTAGCTAGGGAAATCATTAATACAACTACTTCTCCACCTGCATAACCTTTACTAGGCATTAATTTAAATAATTCTGTAACACCACAATTAATTAAGATAAAAAATAAACCACCCACTAAAAAAAGGTTGATTGAACTTTTTTTATACAAGCTTTCTACTTCTATATTATCAGATTCATTTAACGACTTTGACGTTAAAGGTTGTAAAATTTGAGTCATTGCTCTACTTGGTGCCTCTATAAAAGAACCAATAAAAACAGCAACAATGTAATAAGCAGCTTTTTCCATTGGATCTTTACCAGGAATCATTACTTTATCAATATCTAACAAAATTGCACCTGCACTTCCAGCTAAAATAATATAGAACGAATATTGCAGAATCTCTTTAAAATTTTTAGGTAACGAAAAATAGAATTTGGGAGTGTATATATAAAATGCATAAATAATCATTATTAAAGCTCTTAATAAATATAGACCTGTAAATGCCCAAATAAACTCTGTACTAGTTAGGTATTTTAAGAATACGGCTAACAGTAAAACCATTGCTGCTACTCTATTCCATAACTCTTTTAAAACATTACCAAAAACAGTATTCAATTGTACTTTTGTCCAAGAATAAAACAATTCAAAATAGGCACAGGCAATAGCTACTAAATAAATAGAAAATGTATAATCAACAATAATTTTGCTTTCATCAGTAACTCTTCTCATTATCCAATTATGTACATAATCCCAAAAAAAACCTAAAGGCAGAGCAATTAATAAAGGAATAAAAATTACTGAAGATAAAAATATGTCTTGCTCTTTTTTTGACTGATATGAAGAAAAAAACTTTACAATCGTGTATTGAATTCCGAATGCTGTAAGTGGCATGATTAAATTGGATGCTGATAATAAAAAACCCACCATCCCATAAAATTCTTCACCCAAAAAATTTGGATAAAAAATAATAGTATTGATACCTCCTATAAGAAAAGCAGTATAAATAATTATTGTATTTCTAAAAGATTGTTTTAAAACAATGCCCATTAGTTTACTTGTTGTTTTAGTATTTTTACCATTTGTCGAGTCAATTCTTTACGGTGAAATTGTTTAATATTTGTAAACTGAACTTCTAGATTATTAGATAAATAAAATTTGTATAAACGTAAAATCTCTTTAGTCAACCCAGCTTCATCATCATAATTAAAAAGATTTCCTGTATTTGTTTTTTGGAGCACCTCTTCTAAATCTCCACCTTTTGGTCCTACAGCTAAGATAGGGCGATTAGTGGTTAAATATTCAAATAATTTTCCTGTTAGTATTCCTTTGTTATGCTTTACATTAGGAATAAGTAATAATAGTACTTGCGATTTTTGTTGAATTTGAATAGCTTCTTCATGTGAAACATAGCCTTTAAAAGTCACATAATTTTGTAATTTATATTTTTCTACAGCTAACTTTACTTCATTTGCAATGTCTCCTACAAAATTCAACTTTATATTTTTTCTAAAAATTTCGTTAGTATCAATTAGCTTTTTAACAACTTTTAAAAATAAATCTGAGTGACTTTGTTTAGGTAATAAACCAATATAGGAAATGGAAAATTTTTTATCTAGTTGATTTTCTGATGTATTTACAACTTCTGTATCAAAACCATTAGTTATTACTTGAACATTTTTTGCAATTTTACTAAATTCTTTTTGTAATGAATTGCTTACCGTTGTCACTACATTTGCTTGCTGTAAAACCTTTGTTTCTAATTTTTTGTGAAGTTTTTTTGCTATTATAGAATGATTAAAATCTTCGTTATAATATAAATTTGACCAAGGATCTCTAAAATCTGCCAACCATTTCACTTTAGTATCTTGTTTCAATCGTTGCGCAATTAAATGCATACTGTGCGGTGGTCCAGTTGAAACAATTATATCTATTTTTTGATCTTTAATTACTTTTTTTAAAAAACGAACTGATTTTTTTATCCAAAACACTTTAGGATCTGGAATAAAAAAATTTCCTCTAACAAATGACAATAATTTATTTTGCGTTAAGGTGGCTACCTGTTGTTTATTTTGTTTGTTTTTCTTCCAAAAAAATAATTGCTCTGGTTGCCAAATGGTTTGTTTTAAAACAGTTATTTCTTTAGGAACTTCACTCAATAACGTTTTATCTTCTTTGATATAATTTGCATTTTCTACTGTATAAACAATAGGTTCTATTCCAAATTCTTTAAAATATTTTACAAATTTTAACCAACGCTGAACTCCAGAACCACCTGCAGGAGGCCAATAATATGTAATTATGAGAACTTTCAATTAAATATTTTGGTACAATTTAATTAATTCTTTTGAAGTGTTTTCCCAA
>CAYPHE010000100.1:0-8632 GCA_964410075.1 uncultured Polaribacter sp. | reverse complement strand
GAATCATCATTAACAAAGACTACGTAAAAGATATTCAGACGTATTTTAATAGTAGGTTTATTTTTTCTTTGCAAGATAAAAATAGTACAAAACTGACTTCGGGTAGGAGTTATAATGAGGTTATAAAGCAGTGGATTAATCAATAACTTTATACATGTTAAATAAGCGAAACAAGTAGAAAATTAGACCAACTATACAATTTTAAATAGTTTTTTTGAGAGTTCATTGTTTTTGGTACTAGTTAAATACCCCTATTTTTTCAATTGTTATTCAATCTTAAAAATACCAATTACATTTAATTTACTGGAGTTTACACAGTTTTACCTACAGTTTACACAAAATAGATATTAGATATTTGGTTTTTTATTAGTTTTAAATGAAATTAAAATAACCAATTATGAAAAATTTTAAGTCTATTTTCTTTTTTAAGGGAGTGGCTACAGTATTGACTTTTTCTTCTTGTACAAGTTTTGAAGATAATCAAGCTGAATTGGAAGATATTGAAATTCAAGTTGCTGAAAAAACAATGCGTAGGGGAGGTGTTAGGGATGAAAAATCGTTAAATTACCAAGGTGGAAATGACTTGCTTTTAAGAAAAAGACCAGAAAGAAAGTAATATGAAAAATTTTTTAGGTTTATTACTTTTATTTTCATTGTGTACACTAGGTCAGCGTAAACTTGAAACTAGGCATGATACCATTGCATTTCAACTGGCAGTAAAATCAGATTTTTTTTTAAACAAGCAAAATGATAGTGCACTTTTTTATGCTGATAAAGGAATTGAATATTCAAAAAAGAATAATACTCATTTAGGGTTACTCCTCAACTTAGAACAAAAGGCATATTACTATGAATATGTAAAAAATAACTATGAAGAGGCTATAAAAATTTATTTTGAAGCCATTTCTATAGCTGAAGAAAAAGAAAAAGGATATTTATCTGGTTTGTATAACAACCTCTCTATCTTGTTTACAACTAAAAAAGATTTAGAAAAAGCCGAATTTTATGCAAGAAAATCTGTTGAGACAAGTATTAAAGAGTTAGGTTACTTACAGGAGCAATCTGCACTTATAAATTTAGGTATTGTACTAGATTTACAAGGTAAATACAAAGAAGCGTTATCAACCTTTAAAGAATGTTTAGATTTAGAAAGAATACCTGCTTACTTGAAAAGTAATCATTTTAAAAATATTAAAAGAGAAATAGACTTAAGAATTGCTAAAATTTATCGTAAGCAAAAAAAATATACAACTGCAAAAGAAATACTATTTGAAAATATTAAAAATGATTCGTTAAAAGGCAGTCGAAATTACAGAGAAGAGTATTTAGAACTCATAAAAAATGCTGTTATTTTAAATGAAAAAAATACAGTCGAAAAATATTTTCCTCTTTTACGAAAAAGTATAATAGAAGAAAGGAATTTAGAAAATAAAATTAGTGCATATGAAGCAATAGTTTTAGCTTATAATTATCTTAATCAACCACAAGAAGCATTTGAATTTCAAGAAAAAATTATTTTAGCCAAAGATTCTCTTAACTCTAAATTTAATAAAAAACAAATTGCAGAACTAGAAACCAAATACCAAACTAAGCAGAAAGAAGCCCAAATTATAAAAGAACAGAGTAAAAAAGAATTGTGGACATACATTTCTTTTTTTGCTTTCATTATTTTAATTGTTGTTGCGATTTTGCTTTATAATAATGGTAAAAAAAGAAAGCAACTCAATGTCAATAAAATTGAGTTAGAAAAACTCTTGAACCAACGAAACATGTTATTGCGAGAAACGCATCATCGCGTAAAGAACAGTTTTCAAATGGTAAGTAGTTTATTACAACTGCAAGCACAAGGTAGTGAAGCAGCTGCAGCTGTTTCAGCCTTGGACAGTGCTGTTGAGCGAGTAAATTCCATGATAATTTTGCATCAACAACTATATGCAAAAGACAATTTGTTAGGTATCAACTTACAACTGTATATCAACGATTTAATAGAAGAAATAATGAGCTCTTATACTTCTAAAAATATTAATTTTAAAGCTAATGTTGTTTCTACAATTTTAGATATCGATACCGCAACTTCAATTGGATTATTAGTAAACGAATTGGCTACCAATTCCATAAAATACGCTTGGCAAGAAAATACTTTAGAAAAAATTATCAATTTAACAATTGATGAGAGTTATGGCGAAATTCAATTTAAAATGTTTGATAATGGTATGACCAAAAAAACTAAAGCGACCCAACAAAATTATGGTAGTGAATTGATTGAAATTCTAACAGAACGTTTGGAAGCTACACAGACACCAGTGCCTGAAAACGACTTTGGATTACACCTTACTTTTAAAAAATAAAATGTACAAGCATAGGTTTCTAATTATTGAAGATGATCCTTTTATTTCCAGAACCATAAAAAAAACACTGGAACAAAATGATATTGAGGTTGTAGGAATAGCGAAAGATTTTGCTACAGCCGTTCAATTGTTAGAAACTACAAAGCCTGATTTATGTTTGGTAGATATTCAACTAAAAGGCGATTTTGATGGTGTTGTTTTTGCTAAGGAATTGGATAAAATACAGCTCCCTTATTTTTATTTAACAGCTCAAACAGATCCATTAACTTTAGAAGAAGTGAGCCAGACAAAGCCTTTAGGATATTTGGTAAAGCCATTTACTGCTGCAGGTTTATGGAGTAGTATTTCTGTAGTTTGGAACAAATACTTAGTTGAAAAAGAAAGTGTTTTAGCTATAAAATCAGACGGTTACTTGTATAGAATTCCAGAAAAGGACATCTTATATCTAGAGGCTTACGATAATTATTGTTACATCCATTTAGAACCTAAAAAAATCTTAGTTCCTCACACGTTAAAAAAAGTAAGAGAACAATTAAAGAGTAATCATTTTTTTGTGTCACACAGAAGCTATTGTGTAAATACAGAAAAGATTACAGATGTTGGTAAAAAAACTATCCATTTAAATACTATAGAACTTTCGTTAAGTGAAGCAAGAAGAGCAGATTTGCTAAAACTTATTAAAAATATGTAATGAGTTCATTTTTTTATAAATGATTTTTAAAATCTCTAAAGCTAGTTTGTTTTAGAGTTTTTTTGTTTTATTAAAGTATTGATTTAAAACAAATTAATTGTTTTTTTTAGTATCCCTATTTCACTAAAAAAACAACCTGTTTCACTAAAAATTTATCTTTAAAAGTTACTTCTGTCTGTAGTTTTGGTTTCGTGAAAATTACTAATCAAAATTTAGAAATCATGAAAACAAAAATTTACATAATTATAAGTATGTTATTTCTTAGTCAAAACTTTTTGGCTCAAGAAATAATGTTATTCAAAGATTTAAACTCTGGTATAAATGGTTCTAGCGCTTCTAATTTTAGGGTTGTAGGCGATAATCTATACTTTAGTGCTTTAAATAGGATTTATGTGTCTAATGGAGAAAATTCAGACGCAAACATTATCTCTTCAACTTTAAAAGCTGGAAAGCCCCACGAAGGTGTTGTTTTAAACGGCAGTTTGTACTTTCCTGCACAATATGATAATCAAGGAGAAGAACTTTGTGTTGTTAATGGCAATACTGGATCATTGGTAAGTGATATAAACCCAGGAGTACCTTTTTCTAATATTAAAAATCTAATAGAGTATCAAGGAAAATTGTTTTTTTCTGCTGATAATGGTGTTAATGGAAGTGAACTTTGGGTTTTTGACCCCACTACAAATGTAGCAAGCCTGTTAAAAGATATCAGAGAAGATTCACCTACAAGTGGCATAGGTTCTAGTATAAGTAACATGACTATATATGATAATACCCTCTATTTTACTGCAAAGTCAACCAGTAGTGGTATTAATGAGTTATGGAAGACAGAGGGCACAACAGCAACAACTGTTAAAGTTTCTGTTGTTATGGCAAGAGATAATCAAGATGATTTAATAGCTACAAACATCGACCATTTAATTGAATTTAATAACGAGTTGTATTTTTCTGCATTAGCTACAGGCGTTGGTAAAGAATTATGGGCTTATAATGGCACCAATAATTCTGCTAGATTGGTAAAAGATATTAGATCTGGTTTTGTTGGTAGTGTTCCAGAAAATTTCATAAAATTTAATGGTGAATTACTTTTAACAGCAAGATTAACTGATGGTAGAGGACAACAGTTGTATAAAACCGATGGTACATCAGAAGGAACTATTTTAATTAAAACATTAAACCCTCAAGGAAATACAACGGTGTATATGAATCAAGCTTTTGAGTTAAATGACAAATTATACTTTACAGGACTTAAAGGTAATCAGCCTTTATTATTTTCTACTGATGGTACCACTATTAATACGCTAGAAGTAGCTAGTCTTGGAACTGGTTCTAATACAAGATTAGATTTTTTAAAACCAGTAATGTACAATGGTAAAATCTATTACTTAAATGATAATGAAGATAGTAATCGTGGTATTTGGGAGACTGATGGTTCGGAAAATTCTGGAGAAGAGGTGGTTACAGATATTTTTACTGATGGTTACAATCCTCAATACTTGACGGTGTTTAACGAGAAACTCTATTTTACAGCACAACATCCAGATTATGGAATAGAATTATTTACGTTAACTACAGAAGCATTAGAAGCAGAAACTGTAGACATACCAGATGATAATTTCGAATTAGCTCTCCAACAATTGGGTTTAGATAGTGGAGATTTAGATGATAAAGTATTAAAAGCTAATATTATTGATTTAGAAGAGTTGGATCTTAGAAATAAGGATGTTGAAGATTTAACAGGTTTGGAGTATTTTACTGCTCTAAAAAGATTTTACATAAGCAATAGTTTTAACCTATCTAACATAAACATTTCTACAAATACTAATTTAGAAATTCTACATATAGAAAATACAGGTATAAACAATTTAGATATATCTAGCAACGCTAATTTAGTAGAATTAAAATGTGAAAAGTCTGCACTAACAACTATAGATATTTCAGCGAATTTCAACCTGAAAAAATTATATCTAAATGGAAATCAGTTTACAACATTTGAGTTAGCATCAACA
Source organism: uncultured Polaribacter sp. (assembly GCA_964410075.1). GTDB lineage: Bacteria > Bacteroidota > Bacteroidia > Flavobacteriales > Flavobacteriaceae > Polaribacter. The sequence goes on along the minus strand of CAYPHE010000100.1, from coordinate 3,584 downwards.
TCGCAATTAGAAGAATTAAATATTGGTGATAATCCTTTAGAAAGTATATCTATTGATAATGCGTTGCAATTAAAACAGTTATTTATTAATAATGCCACAGGAAGTCTTAATACTATAGATGCTTCTCCGTTTTCTATGCTAGAAACAATAGATGTAAGTAATAGTAACTTATCTAATTTTAAAATTAATGTAGGTAATATTACAAGTTTTGATGCTAGAAACAATCCAAATTTAACTTGTATAGAAATAGACGACGTAGCTACTGCAATTACAAGATTTATAAACAAAGATGCAGCCGCTAACTTTAGTACTAGTTGTAATGATACTTCTGTAAGTAGAACTTTTGTACCAGATGATTTGTTTGAACAAAAACTAATTGAATTAGGGTATGATGATATTCTAGATGACTATGTAATTACAGACTCTATAAATTCTATAAATAAATTAGAAATAGAAAACATAAATATTGATGATTTAACAGGACTAGAAGCTTTTGTTGCGCTAGATACATTGTCATTAAAAGACTTAAGTATAGATGCAATAGATTTAGGTTCACTAAGACGTTTAAAACACCTGAATCTGTTTAGAAATCTTTTAAGAAATATCGATGTTTCTAAAAACCTTTTACTAGAAGAGTTTTACGCCTCTGAAAATAGATTAACAACATTAGATTTATCCAACAACACAAACCTGGAAAAACTAGGTTTAAACTACAACGAATTTACAAGCATAGATATTTCTAATAATACTAAATTAAAAGTAATAGATATTTTAGGTAATGACCAAGGAAATCAAATTAACTCAATAGATTTATCAAATAATTTATTATTAGAAGAGTTGCAACTACAAGGTAATTTGTTAACATCCATTGATTTATCAAACAATCCAAATTTGATAAAATTATCTGTTACCAATAATAATATTTCTGCAATTGATGTTTCTAATAATTTAGCTTTAGAAAATTTAGGAGTAACTAACAACAACTTATCTGCTTTAGATGTAAGTATGTTAGAAAATCTTCAGTTTCTTTATACCTCAGGAAATAACCTTACTTGTGTATCTGTTTTTGATGTTGCTTACGCAAACCAACAATTTACACAATTTGCAGATTCTACCACCATATTTGTATCAGATTGCAACAATTACATAAGAATTCCTGATGAAAATTTTGAGAAAAAACTTATAGAATTAGAAATTGATGATGTTGAAGATGGTTTTGTATTAAGAGCTAATATAGAAGAAATTGAGTCTTTAAACCTATCAACTAGTAGAACTGATTCTAATAAAATTACAGATTTAACAGGTATTTCAGAATTTACTAACCTAAAAACGTTAAGAGTTAGTTTTCATAATTTAGAAACGGTAAATTTATCTGATAATGTAGGTTTAAAGAGTTTTACTGCCGTATTTTCTAATATTAACGATATACTATTACCAAATACAATAGAAGTACTTGATCTGCAGAATAACAATCTATTTAATTTAGATGTATCAGAATTTATAAATTTAGAGCGATTATTAATTAACGATAATCAATTTGAAGAAATAGATTTGTCTGCAAATAGCAAGCTAAAAATTCTAAATGCTTCTAATAATTTATTAAGAAATCTTAATTTAGGTACAAATGTTAATTTAGAATTTCTTTTCATTTCTAATGCGAATTTATCAGAATTAGATGTTACAAATCATAGTAAATTAATTCAGTTAACTTGTCATGATAATAGGTTAACTAGTTTAGACGTTTCAAATAATACTGCTTTAGAATATCTATCTTTATCCAACAACTTGGTAGGTACAATAGATGTTTCAAAAAATACAGCATTAACAACACTTTTAGCAAATAGTACTAACTTAAGCGAACTAGCAGTAGGTAAAAATGTTAATTTAGTAACCTTATCTTGTAGCAATAACTCACTTTCTGAATTACAATTAATCATAAATGGTAAGTTAAAAAGACTAAACGTTAGTAATAATCAAATTCAAACACTGAACGTTACCTTTCTTCGTAAGTTAGAAGAATTAAATTGCAGCAACAACCAAATTAGTGTGCTAGATATTACCAACAATATTAGATTAATAGATTTTAATGCAGTTGAAAATAATTTAACCTGTATAAATGTGTTTGACGTGGATTTTGCAAATACCAATTGGTCAGAAAATATTGATGATACTGCAAGTTTTAGTGATAATTGTTACACAACAATTGCAGACTCGAATTTTGAACAAGCTTTAATAGACAAAGGTTTTGATGATATAATTGATGGTTTGGTAGTAACAGACAATGTAAAAACTATTAAAAACTTAGTATTAACATTAGCTGGCATTGAAGATTTAACAGGTATTGAAAACTTTACAGATTTAGAAATATTAACTTTAAAAGGGAATAATTTAGAATCTATTAACCTAAGTTCAAACACAAAACTAAATCACTTAAATCTTAGTAATAATACTAATTTAAATAGATTAGATATTTCTAATAATACACAATTAGATATTTTTGAAGCAATTAATACAGACCTTACCTGTATTAAAGTTTGGGATGTAAAATTTGCCAATACAAAGTGGTCTGGTAGTATTGATGATGAGGCAACATTTAATTTAGATTGTGATGAAGTTTGGACAGTTGAAGTTGAAGAAGAAGTAAGATTAACTTTAGGTAAAATTACAGGAATTGATAAAGATAATGATGGAGAAATTACCTTAAAAGAAGCAAGGGAATTTACAGGAGATTTAGATTTGAGTAATAAAAACATTGACGATATTGAAGGTCTACAGGCATTTACAAACATTAAGAGCTTGAACTTATCTGGTAATAATTTAAAAGATTTAAGTGCATTAACTGGTAAAAAAATTACGCTAGTAAGCAAAACTTCAGGTAAAAAGAGAGAAGTATTGGCCAAAGCTTCTGGTTTAGAAACTTTAATTATTAGCAATAATAGTTTTGAAACACTAAATTTAGAAGAGTTAAAAAATTTAAAAGTACTTGACTTAAGTAATAACCCTAATGTTGGAACAATCTCAATTAAAAACGGTAACAACTCATCCATTACTAATTTTAATAGTACAAATACGCCAAACCTAAGCTGTATTATTGTTGATGATAAAAATGCTGCTTATTTGGCTAATTTTAAAAAGGATGGCAATAATAATTTTGTATCTGATTTAGCAGATTGTAGACAAGAAGTTTTAGCTACAGAAGAATATTTACAAAAAAATGTAAAAGTATTTCCAAACCCTGTAACTAGCTTTTTAACAGTCGAATCTATCAAGGCATTTGATTTTGTAGAAATCTATAATTCAATCGGTAAAAGACTCTTAAAAACATCAGCTAGAAGAATTGATTTTTCAACCTATACAACTGGAGTTTACACAATAAGAGTTATATCTAAAAACAAAGCGTTTACTAAAAAAGTTATAAAAAATAATTGATTGATAATCAGTTTTTTTAAAAAGTCCCTTGTAACAACAAGGGACTTTTTTATTAAGTGAATAGGTATGAGAAGTAATATTAAAAAAGATATTATATGTTATGAAAAAATTACATGGGTAATTCTTCATTCTCTTTTTTTGTTAAAACTATTTTC
>CAYPHE010000099.1:3489-8685 GCA_964410075.1 uncultured Polaribacter sp. | reverse complement strand
TGAATTCAAAAAAAATTGAAATATTAGAAAGAACTTTAGAAAGAGAAAGAAAAGCTAGAAAAGCGGCAGAAAAAATTCTTGAAGAAAAATCATTAGATTTATACAACACATCAATAGAACTCAAAAAAGTAAATCATCAACTAGAAAATTTACTTAACGAGAAAACGATTCAACTACAAGGTGTTTTCGAAAACATAAACGATGCTTACGTTGTGATGGATTTATTTGGTAATGTCCTAAAAATGAATAACATTGCCAAAAATCTTTTTGGTTATGATATTGATAAAGAATCACTTAACGTAACCAATCTTATTTATCCCGAAGATTACAATTACGCAATTTCTTCATATCAAAATTTAAAAAATAAAGGAAAGTTTTCAGACTATACAGCAAGAGTAATTACCAAAACTAAAGACGTAAAATGGGTACATATTAATGCAAGTGTAATTTTTGATAAAGAAAAAAAGCCTATAGCAGCCCAAGGAATTATAAGAGATATTACCTCAGATATTCAGTCTAAAAATTTATTACAGGAATCAGAAAATAGACTATCATCTTTATTATTAAATTTAGAAAGTGGCGTTTTATTAGAAGATGAAAACAGAAAAATTATTTTAACAAATAAAAAGTTTTGTGAGTTTTTTCAAATTCCTGTAAATCCAGAAACTTTAAAGGGGCAAGACTGTACGAAAGCAGCAGAACAAAGTAAAAATTTGTTTAAAAAACCTGATGACTTTGTAAATAATATCAATGCACTTTTAAAAGACAAAAAACAGGTTTTAGGAGAAGAGTTGATCATGCAAAATGGTACAATTTTAGAACGTGATTTTATTCCAATAATATTAGAAAATGAATACAAAGGACACCTGTGGACTTACAGAGATGTTACACTGCAAAAACGTTATAATCAGATTATAGAATCAGAAAAAATAAAGTATAGTAGTATTATTGCGAATATGAATTTGGGTTTATTGGAAGTAAATACAGAAGACAAAATTTTATTTGCTAATAATAGTTTTTGTAAGATGTCTGGGTATTCAGAAGAAGAATTAGTAGGTAAAGTTGCTAAAGAAATTTTTCTTTCAGATAAAGACAAAGCAAAAATTAAAAATCAAGATAGAAAAAGAGCAAATGGAGAATCTAATTCTTATGAGATTGATATTGTAAATAAAAAAGGGGAGTCAAAAACTTGGTTAATTAGTGGCGCACCAAATTACAATGTTAATGGAGAACTAATCGGTTCAATTGGAGTTCATTTAGACATTACACAACTAAAAGTTTTAGAAGCTCAAAAAGCAAAAATTTTAAAAGAATTAGAAAATAGTAATAAAGATTTAGAAGAATATGCGCACATCGTATCTCACGATCTAAAATCGCCATTACGAAGTATAGATGCTTTAATTTCTTGGATAAAATCAGATAACGAAGGGAATTTTGATGAAATGACCCTCCAAAATTTTGATTTAATAGCAACAACATTAGAAACTATGGAAAAATTAATTTCTAATGTGTTGGAATATTCTAGTGCTGGTGCAACTTCTAAAAAGTTTGAAGACGTAGACTTAAACAAATTATTAAACAATCTTAAGCAAGTATTGTTTATTCCAGATAATATAAACCTTACCATACCCAATACACTTCCGGTAATTAAAGGAGATGCTACTAAGTTTCAACAACTTTTTCAAAATTTTATAAGTAATGCCATTAAGTTTTGTGATAAGGAAAAAGGTCTTGTAGAAATAGGTTGCAAAGAAGAACCAACATTTTATCAATTTTCAGTAAGAGATAATGGTATTGGTATTGAAAAAAAATATCACGATAAAATCTTTCAAGTATTCCATTCGTTACAAAAAAGAAAAGATTCTTCAGGAATAGGTTTATCAATTGTTAAAAAAATAGTTGATTTATACAAAGGAGATATCTGGTTAGAAAGTAAGGTTAATGAAGGAACTACATTTTATTTCACCATAAAAAAATACTAAATGAAAACAGTACAATTAAAGAAAAATAACAATAGCGATTGGCAATATTTATCTGAAAACATTCCATTAAAAGAGCCTTTAGTATTAGTTTTTGGAAACAGATATATGTTAGAAGAAGCAGGTATTTATAAGGAAGTAAAAAGTATGTTTACAGATGGGCACATTGTTTTTGGTTCTTCTTCAGGAGATATTTCATCACTAACAGTAAATGAAAACTCTGTTACAATTACTGCAATTGAATTTGAGCGTAGTAATTTTATAATTAAAACAAGTAACGTTTTAGACAGCGAAAAACAATTAGATAGCCATTTGGTTGGACAAGAATTGATAAAACAACTGCCTAAAGAAAATTTAAAGTACACATTTGTTATTTCTGAAGGAAGTTTTATAAACGGAAGTCAGTTAACCAAAGGAATGAATGCTGCAACTAATAACAATTTGTTAATTACAGGTGCTTTGTGTGGAGATGATGCTCGATTTGAAAAAACACTATCTTCTTATAATGAAGAGCCTAAACAAGGTGAAATTGTAGCAATAGGTTTGTACGGAGATTCTTTAGAAGTATCTTTTTCTATTAATGGAGGATGGACACCTTTTGGGCCAGAAAGAATTGTAACAAAATCTAAAGGAAACGTTTTGTACGAGTTAGATAATTTACCTGCTTTAGATTTGTATAAAAAATATTTAGGAGAAAAGTCTAAAGACCTTCCTGCAGCTGCATTATTATATCCGTTAAGTGTAAAGTCTACTAAAGAAAACCATTCTATTGTTAGAACTATTCTAAACATTAATGAGGAGGAGAATTCAATGATTTTAGCAGGAGATATTTTTGAAAATTCTAAGGTTCAGTTAATGATGACCAATGTAGATAACATTGTAAATGCTGCCGAAAGTGCTGCAATTAATGCTGCAGAATTAAGAGAGAATGAAGCCGAATTAGCCATTTTAGTAAGTTGTATTGGTAGAAAATTGGTATTAGACCAAAGAGTAGAAGAAGAAGTAGAAGAAGTAATGGAAGTTGTAGGAGAATCTCCAACAATTACAGGGTTATATTCTTACGGAGAAATAGCTCCTTTTATAGGAGAAAATAATTGCCAATTGCATAACCAAACCATGACAATTACATTAATTAGCGAATAATGAATTCATTATTAAAAAGACAAATAAGAAAATTTTTGCCAGAAGAGTTTCGATCTGAAAAAAAACTAGAGAAGTTTTTTGATGCTATAGATAGATCTTATACTACTTCAGATGAGCAATTTGCAATGCTACAAAGGGCGACAAAAATTAGTTCTGATGAGCTTTTTAATGTGAATCAACAATTAACCAAAGAAACCGAATCTCAAAAACAAGTAATTACAAAATTACAAGGTGTTATCGATAAACTTCAGTTTTACGATTTAGATAATGACAGACCTATAGAAAGTTCAGATTCTTTAAAGTTAGCCGATTTTATTGACAATCAAACCAAAGAGATTATAAAAATTAACCAACAGAAAGACAAGTTGGTAAAAAGTCTAGAATTACAAAATAGAGAATTAAATGACTATGCACAATTGGTTTCTCACGATCTAAAATCGCCATTACAAAGTATAGAAGCTCTTACAACATGGGTTATAGAAGATTACGCTGATGTTTTAGGAGAAATAGGTAAAGAAAACCTCAATTTAATAAAAGAGAATGTAGAAAAAATAGATATTTTGGTTAAAGGTATTTTAGATTATTCTACTGTTGGTAAATTACAAGATGAAACTTACGATGTAGATTTAAATGTTATCTTAGATACTATTTTTGAAAAAAATAAAAAAAGTAACATTCATTTTATAAAATCCAATACGCTACCAACTGTTAAAGGAAATAATTCTAAATTAGAATTACTTTTTATACATTTAATCCAAAATGCAATTCAGTTTAATGACAAAGAAATTATTGAAATAGAAATTGGTAGTGAAGATAAGCAAGATTTTTGGGAGTTTTATGTAAAAGATAATGGTAAAGGAATCGATCAAAAATATTTTGATAAAATTTTTATCGCTTTTCAAAAATTAGAAGACAATTTTAAATCTTCGGGAATTGGATTATCAATAGTCAAAAAAATTGTAGAAATGTACAACGGAGAAATCTGGTTGAAATCAGTTGTAGACAAAGGAACCATATTTTATTTTAAACTAAAAAAGTAATGCAAGAAACCCCCAATTTAAATTACGTAAATCAATTAGCTAGAGGAGATGAAGCCATTAAAAATGAGCTGATAACGGTTATAAAAACAGAATTTCCTGAAGAAAAAGAAGACTATTACAAGAGTGTAAAAGAACAGGAATTTAAAAAAATAGAAGAAAACGTTCATAGACTTAAACATAAAATTAGTATTTTAGGACTTGAAAAGAGTTATAAAATAGCTAATGAATTTGAACATAATCTTCGTGAACATAGCTTAAAAAAGCAACAAGATTTTGAGAAAATTTTAATAGCAATTACAAATTATATAGAAACTATATAAGTTTATGGATTGTATTATTATTGATGATGAAAAAATGGCAAGGGTCGTTTTAAAAACCCTATGCAATGAAATTGACTCGTTACACCTTGTTGAAGAATTTCCTAGTGCAATACAAGCAATGAAATTTTTAAACGAGACAAAAGTTGATTTAATTTTTTTAGACATCCACATGCCAGATTTTAATGGTTTAGACTTTATTAGAAGCTTAAAATCTCCCCCAAAAATTATTTTAACTACATCAGATCCTCAATTTGCTATAGAAGCTTTTGAGTATGATTTTATTGTAGATTACTTATTAAAACCAATAACAGCTGCTCGTTTTCAAAAAGCAATTCAAAAAGCAGAAAAATTTGAGTTGGCTTCCGCAGAGCCTAGCCCTGTTGTACCAACAAAAACACCAGTAAGTAAAGATATTGATAATGACTTTTATATTAATATAGATAGAAGGCTTATTAAAATAGATTTACCCAGTATTTATTTGGTTGAAGCAAAAGGAGATTATATTAAAATAAAAACCGAAGAAAAAGAGTATACGGTGCATTCAACCTTAAAAAAGATTGAAGAAAAATTACCAGATGCTTTATTTTTAAAAGTCCACCGTTCTTACATTATCAATCTTAAAAAGATTATAGATATAGAAGACAATAGCGTTTTAATTAAACGAGACGTTATTCCGGTTAGTCGTTCTAAAAGACCAGAATTAATGAAACGATT
>CAYPHE010000099.1:0-3389 GCA_964410075.1 uncultured Polaribacter sp. | reverse complement strand
ACTTCGTCTAAACAAATCTAACCTTTCATCTATAGTTAAAATGTGAGTGCCGAAAATTGCCCTTTTCAGTTTTGGTTTGTATTTAGTTTTGTGGTATAAAAATAATATATCATGAAAAATATACTACTCATTTTAATTACAACGGCTGTAACTGCGTTACATGCGCAAAACTATAATTACCTTGGAGAATACACTTCAAATGGTACACCTTTATATTTAGAAAGTCCTGGAGATGAGATTTCTACAGAAACACTTCAGATGATCGATGATTCATTACCAGAAAATTATCCTGTTCCAGATTACAACCCACAGTATATTAGTTCAGGATACGAAACAGATATTCAAATAGAAGAAAAAGCAGACATTTGGGTAACTTTTGTTGCTGAAGGTGCTGGGTACAAAAATGTTTTAGGGTTTTATACTTATCCTTTAGACAATCCACCAACTTCAACCCCAGCAAAAGAAGAGATTACAATTATTTTTCCTAATGTTTCTGCATTAGGTAGTGGAGGAGGATTACAAGTTGGCGATAAAGTTAAAATAGGAACTTTTGAGGCAGGAACTGGTATTGGATGGGTGCTTTTAGCTAATGCATGGAGTGCTAATAACCAAGCTGTAAGTAAAGGACTTTGGCACTTATTTTCGAACCCTAATTTTAACCCAGAAGCAAAAGAAGAATTAAGACACCATAATGTATTATTAGCAGACCCAGAAAACGAACGTATTATTTTGGGTTTTGAAGATATTAGAAGAGATTATAGATCTTGTGATAACGATTTTAATGATGCTATTTTTTATGTTTCAGCAAACCCTTATAGCGCAATTAATACCAAAAATTGTGCAGATATTTCAGAATCTAATAATGTAACATCAGCAAACGATGGTGGTTTAGAAAGTAATGGAGCTTTAGCAAACTTAATTGCAAAAAGAAACTTTACTAGAAAAAAAGAAGGAAATAGTTTAAACTTAAATGCCAAACAACAAGGCTTTAAGAAAAGTAGTTTATATGCAAAAGGAAACACCAATTCATTGGTAAGTTATTTACCAGAAACGGGTATGTATCAAACAGAAGTAGCTAAAATTTCTAGTCCAGAAGATTTGTTAGGAGTTACTAATGCAAAAGAAATTTTTTCTATAGATTATTACGAAGGCGTAAAAAGAATTGCTGCAGTTTTAGCTACCAAAACAGAAGCTTCTATTTACGACCATTCTAAGGTAATCTGCGATCGTTTAAACAATTCTAGTTTAGAAGATGTAAGAACAGTAATTACAAGAGGACACCAAATTATTAGTTCTAAAATTAAAAGAGCAACAGGAGAAAAAGAGTACACATTAAGTTTTTCAATTAAGTTGAATAAAGGCGAAAACGAATTGTTTAGTTTTTGGAATATAGATCAATATCCTGAAGGAGATTATCAAAACTTTCAAATTTGGGGGAGTTCTTTTTCTCAAGTATTTGCTATTGCTAATTTTATTATAGATAAACATACTTTAGAAAGTGGCTTAAAAAGCACAAAAATAGCAGGTGTTGTACCTAATGTTTTTGTAAAATCTGGAGCATATGCTAACGGTTCTTTAAAGTTAAACATTGTAAACAAAACCAAAGAAAGTCAAGTAAATTTCGAGGGGAATATTTCTAGAACTGAAGTTGCTAATACAGATAACGTAACAACAACACTAGCTTTGTCTGGAGATTATGAAGAAGAAATTACTATAGAAACAGGCGTTTTATTTGACATTGGTTTTTCAATTCAAACGAATAATAACGATCAAAAAGACGCTTTGTATTTAGCTGACGGGCCATGGGGACTAGATTACCTAGAAGAATATGCTTCTATTGATGATTTTTATATTGATGCCAACGAAACAGATAAAAAAGAAGGAATACACCAAATAGATAGAAATGTAAGCGTTTCTGGAACTGTAAAAGGAAATGTAAATTTATTTAGACATGTTTTACCTGGGGATTTAACTTTAGATGTAACAAATTACGAAGCACTAAATTTATTGGTAACTAACAATCAACCTATAGAAGTTGTAGTAATGCAAGAAGAAGATAGAGATTGGAGCAATAGAATTAGATATACGATTCCTGTTCATACAAATGAAACTGAATTGAGCATTGCTTTTAACGAATTTAAGGATGCATCAGGAAAAACAGTAAAAATTACAAACATAAAAACCATTGTTTTTTCAGTAATTAGTGATTATGTAAATGCAGTTCCTTTTCAAATAGACGTTAAAGAATTGGCTTTTGGAAACACAAAAGTACTATCAACAGATAGTATTGCATTACATGAAGCTACAAAGTTGATGAATTACCCGAACCCTTTTAAAAATAGTACTACTATACAATTACCAAATGCATCACAGCAAGTAACTGTTCAAGTGTACGATGTTATGGGTAGAGTAATAGATGTAAGAAGATTAAATGCTTCAGGAAAGAAAGTAAATTACACTGCACCTCAATTAAAAACAGGAATTTACAAATACAGCATTGTTGATGATGATAACAAAAAATACACTGGATCGTTTATTATAAATTAAGTCATTAAAAAAGAGTAAAAAGAGGCAGTCTGAAAAGTTAAAATAATCCAGATGTCATATTGAGCTTGTCGAAATATATTTGATAGTCAAAAGTTAAAAAACTTCGACAAGCTCAGTTTGACAGATTAAAATACTTTTCAGACAGTCTCTTTTTTGTTCACAAAATAAATTCTAAATAGAAAAAGAAAATAGACTTCTTTAGTTGATAGCTACCAATCAGCAGTATTTGTCGAGCAACGATTTTTCAACTCCAAAAACGTTTCCTAAAAAAGCCAAAATAGCAATTGTATTTTTTTGAATAAAGTGTGGCGCTTTAGGAGAAAAAGCATCTAACATCTTTAGCCCTATAGCGGCATGGAGAATATTTTTTGGTAGACCTCTAGAATTTGTTTTATCATCATTATTTAAGCCATACATAATTTGTAGACCTTTAATCATTTTATTAGGATTTATAATTTCTACATCAAAAATTACTTCCTCTTTAGATGTGTTATAAAACATATGGTTAGTGTAGGGGAGAATAGTGTGTTTATTTCCAGAGATTAGTGTCTTTTCTTCCTCGTTAATTTTAACAATTAACTTCCCTTTAATAATTTTAAATGTTTCATTTATTTTAGAATGATAATGAATTTGATTTTGTCCTCCACCAGATTCTAAGAATGTTCGAAATACTAATTTATGCGTTGTGTTTTCTAACACAATTATGCGATCTTTAATAGTAGTGTTAGAAAATTCGTTGTTCTGATTTTTCATTCAATTAAAAAATAGGTTAAGTTACCTTTTGAGCATTATAATTACAATTTGTCGGTTTGAGTGAATTTTTCGTTTGAAAAAAAGAAAAA
>CAYPHE010000098.1:0-8754 GCA_964410075.1 uncultured Polaribacter sp. | reverse complement strand
ATTTTATTGATCTTTTTTGGTTTTTGTTGTTTCTCTACAAAAGGAACTTCAATAACCTCTTGGTTTTGCAACATTAGAACAGCTAATTCTAAACTCAATAACCCAGAAGCGCCAAACGTATGACCTATTTTCCATTTATTTGTAGTTAAAAAAGGGACATTTTCTTTAAAAACTTCTTTAATGGCGTTTACCTCAGAAAGATCTCCTTTTATAGTTCCAGGAGCGTGCATAACAATTGCATCAATTTCATTAATGTTGTATTTTCCTAAGGCCATTTTCATAGATTTCTGAAAACAAATAGCATTGGTAGAAACAGAAGTGTTGTGCTTTAAAACTTCGGTTGCATAACCAATTCCAATTATAAAACATAATGCATTTTCTGGATTTCCTTTTTCTAGGCAAATTGCAGCGGCACCTTCACCTAAAACCATAGTATTCTTGGTTTTGTCTAAATCAAAAGATTTGCAAGGGTATGAGGTTAATGCTGTTTTTGTAGAAGGTGATAAATCACTTTGAGATTTGGCATAGACTTTTAAAGCCTGCATTTGTGCAATGGTAAACTCGGTTAATGGAGCTTCGCTTCCACCAATTAAAAATTTATTTGCCATTCCTGCGTTTATCCAAGCAATTCCATTTAATAGAGAGTGTAAAGCAGTAGAACAGGTAATTGAGTGTGAAATCTCTGGTCCAGAAGTTTGTAAATCGTGTGCTACCCAAGATGAAATATTGCCTAAGGTTGTAGTTGGGGAGCTTAAGGTTGATGATTTTCCGTGCTCTAAAAATTCTGTATGGTATTTTTCAAACAAACTAGTTGCTCCTCTAGAGGATCCGAAATTTATTCCAAAATTAGAAGTCTTCCATTTGCTTTGTTTTAAAGCGTTTCTAGAAACGTAAATAGCAAATAAAACAGAATTATCTAAATTTTTATACTTATTGTCTTCTAGTTTTAGCTCCTCTATTTTAGTATTTACTACTTCTGATAGTTTTCCTACAAAAACACTTTCTTTTTCGTTGGAATCATTAGGTTTTCTTAGTATCTTTTTAGATAAAAAATGATTTTCTAATTTGTAGTTCTCCCAAATTTCTTCTGAAGTTTTTCCTAAAGAAGAAATAGATGATAATGCGGTTATAGAAATAGGTTCGGTCAACAGAAAATATTTTCTACAAAAGTAAAACTAATCATACTTTTAGATTAAAAGTTTGGAGAAAAATTAAATTTAAATACCTTCACAAAAAAAAGAAATGGAAATAGTACAAGATAAAAATTGGTTTCAGAGAAATTGGATGTGGGCAGTTCCTGCGGGTGGTTGCGGATGCGGATGCCTTACTTTAATTGCTGTTTTTGTTTTTGGAATTGGAGCTGCTTTTTTTGGTGTAAGCTCAATAATAGAAGGTGTTTCAGATGCTTTTGAGAATTCTGAGCCTATTTATTATGCTAAACAAAAAGCATTTCAGCATCCAGAAGTTATTAAAAATTTAGGGGATAATTTAGAAACTTATAGTTTTCCTAGTGGAGAATTTTCAATAAATAATAACGATGGTAATGTTGACTTTTCTATACCAATAAAAGGAAGTTTAGGTTACGGTAATCTTTTTGTTAGAGGAATAAAAACAGACGGGGTCTGGGCTTATGAAGACTTGTATGTGGTTATAACAAAAACTCAAAAGCATATTGATTTATTAAAAAAAATAGAAGAATTTTATTAAGTTAAAACAAGTTCTTATAAAAATTATATAGTTAACTTCATGTCATCATTAAAATTGCTTAATAATTATATTTCATATTTTTTATCTTGCTACGAAGCTGATAATAGAGCTTTTGGAGTTACTAATTTTTTTTCTTCAAAATATGAAAATCAGTATATAATAAAGGAAGAAGAGCTTGCTAATAACAAATATCCAATTCAGTTTATACCAGAAAAACATGCAAAAAATTGTTTGCAAACTTTAGAGTTGTTTAAAAATGATAAAGAGCTTATTTACAGTTCTCTTTTTTGTGTTGGAAAACGAAAATCTTTTCAAAAAAAAGCAATATCTATTGTTGCTCCATTATTTTTTTATGATGCATCTATTAAGCAAAAAGAAAACGAATATTATTTGCGTTTAAATCATGAAAGTAGGCGTTTGAATACTGCATTTGTAAAGTCTTTACAATTTAAAACATCATTTGATTTTTTTTATACAGAATTAGAGTTGTTGTTAAAAAAGAATCTCTATATAGATTTTTCTTTTATATCGGCTTTTAAAGTGCTTTTAGAAAAACATGTTAGCAATTTAAAAGAAGAAGTGTTGTTGTTTCCAAATTTAAAAACGCAAACCTTTTTAAAAAACCAATTACAGCAACAAAAAGAAATTGAACAATTTACCTTATTTCCTGCTGCAGGAATATTTATTTCTAGTAAATCAAACAATAATGATGCTGTTGTAAATGAATTAACCAAATTAGCTAAATCTAATAATTTTTCTAAAGGGCTTGAAGCATTTTTTTCCGATAAAGAAGAATCTTCTATAGATAATGTTTTAGAGATTAAAATTCCTGCATTATTAAATAATGCTCAAAAACAGATTATTAGAAATGCAAATCATTATAGTAAATCAGTAATATTTGGTCCACCAGGAACAGGAAAAACATATACTATTTCTGGTATTGCGCAAGATTTTATTTCTAGAGGAAAAAGTGTTTTAATTGTTAGTAAAACGGCTCAATCTTTAAATGTAATTGAAAAAAAACTTACTGAATTTAAACTCGGCAACTTTATATCAAAAATCGGAGGTAAATATTACAGAAGAAGAATTTTATCGCATCTAAAAAAGATTAGTAATGGGTTTTATCATAAAAAAAACACCAATTCTTTACTTTTAAAAAAAAGAAGAAATACTTATTTTGATAAACTAAAATATTTAGAAAGAGAGTTTTTAAATAAAATTGAAAAAGATAACAAAAGGGTTGAAAGGCTTTTTTCAGATAGCTTAATAGATAAAGCTATCAGTGAAATAGATTTAAATTGGTTTAGAGATAATAATTTTTCTGAAAATAAATTAATTCAAGAGTATTTCGAAACCTTATCCTATTTCGAAAAATATGCAGATTACTATTTGCATGATTTTTTATTAGAAAATATTAACGAATATTCAAATTCGCATAGAAAAGATTTAATTAAGCTTATTAATATTTTTGAAACTGAAGAAAAAGCACTTAAAAATCAACAATTAGAAAGTATAAATTTTGATGCTTTACTTCATTTTTTACCAATTTGGTTGGTAAAAATTGATGAGATTTCTTTGGGAATTCCTTTGCAGAAGAACTTATTTGATATTGTTATTATTGATGAAGCTACACAGTGTGATATTGCATCTTGTCTGCCTGTTTTTCAAAGAGCAAAAAGTATTGTTGTTGCTGGCGATACTAATCAGTTAAGGCATATTAGTTTTCTATCTGTTTCTCAATTATTAGGTTTTCAAAAAAAGTTTTCTATTCCAAATAATGCAAGTTTTAACTATAGAAAAAAGAGTTTACTTGATTTTGTTTTAGAAAAAACAAGTGAAAATAAACAAATCACTTTATTAGATGAGCATTACAGGTCTTTACCAGAAATAATTGATTTCAGTAATAAGACTATTTACCATAGTTCGTTAAGAATTATGACACAAACACCATACAATAGTAGAAAAAAAGCTGTTTTTCTAGAGCTAATTAATGGGAAGCAAAATTCAAAAGGAGTTAACGAAGAAGAGGCTTTTGCTATTATAAAAAGATTAAAAATAATTATTAAAGAGCAAGTAGATTTATCTAAAAATAATGTTTCCTCTATAGGAATTTTATGTCCATTTAGAGAACAAACAAATTTTTTAACCAAAAAGATAAAAGAAACTATTTATTTAGAAGATATTAAGAAGCATCAAATTCAATTAGGAACACCTTATCATTTTCAGGGAGAAGAAAAAGATATAATGTTACTATCTTTTGTTGTTGATAACGATTCGCACCATGCGAGTTTGAATTATTTAAACAAGGATGATGTATTTAATGTAGCCATAACAAGAGCAAGATATCAGCAGTATTTGTTTGTTTCTATAAATCCTAAAGTGTTAAAAGAAGATACTTTGTTTGCAAATTATCTTAGTTCATTTTCTGAAAAAGAAGCATTAAAAACAGAAGAAGTAATTTCAGATAGTTTTAGTGATGAGGTGATTCAATATTTGCAAAAACAAGATTGTCATACTTTTTTGGGTTTTAATATTGCTGGTCTTTTTATAGATATTTTGGTTGAGGTAAATCAACAATATTTTGGAATTGATTTAATTGGTTATCCTGGAGATTTTAAGGAGGCGTTTTCTTTAGAGCGTTATAAAATTATGCATAGAGTGGGGATTCCGATTATGCCAATTTCTTTCATTTCTTGGAATCGGGAGTCGAATTATGTGAAAGGAGTTTTAATAAAACAAATAAAAAAAATTTCAGAAATAGTTTAGTAGTTTAAATTTTTTTTGATGATATAGGTATTTATAACATCTGCTTTGAAAATAAATAGTGTATAATGAAAAAAATAAGTTTATTAATTTTTTGTTTATTTATTTCTGTGAGCTCTTTCTCTCAATCTGATATAAAGCGATTTTTTAAACTATCTGCTCCAATGAAAATATGGGTACTGTTTCACCCGTTTAAGGTTAAAAAATCATATAAAATTTCTTTAGAAACCAATAAGTTAGCAGATTCTATTGCAAAAACGAATTTGTTAGATAAAGACGGTGCTGGAGGTCAAGTAGATGCGTTTAGACACGCATATTGGATGATGAGATTGAAGCAAGAAGTTGGAGAAAAGGCGGCACGTTCTTTAGGAAAAGCTCATGAAAGAGATAATTATATCACTTTTAAGAAAAATAAAAAAGAAGATGGTGTTGTTCCTGATAAAATTTCTTCAGAAATGGATTTATACAACAATGAAGAAGGTTTGAAGTTGATTTCTAAAAAGAGTAAATTAACAAGAAAGGCAATGATTAATAGAATAGTCATTGCTATTAGGAGAGGTAAATTCATTGTGGTTAAAAAAGATAGTCAAGGAGATTTTTTAAATTGTTCTGGGGAAAAATTATCAAAAAAAGAAGTATTGGGTAAGTGGAAAAATAATAAATGTTTAGAGAAATCTAACTACGTATATTAATACGTAGAAAATACGTAGATTGATTCTTGTGGTGTTTGTTCTATTTTTAACATTTATTCGCAAAAATGTTAAAGAATAGAAAAACGAAACCCTTACTATGACTAGTATTAAAACGTTTAAGCAGTATTATTTATAATTATTCTAAATATTATTGAAAAGGGTTAAAATTATTTGTGGCTATTCTCTTTACACTTAACTTTGTAACACTATAAATAAATGTAAAAATGAGTTTTTTTAAATCATCTATAGGAAGAAAAGTAGCCATGGCATTGTCAGCTCTCTTTCTAATGTTTTTTTTATTGCAACATTTGGCAATAAATATATTATCCGTTGTTAATCCAGATTTATTTAATGAAGTTTCTCATTTCATGGGAACAAATCCAGTTGTTCAATTTGCATTACAACCCGTATTAATTTTTGCTGTTGTATTCCATTTTGTAATGGGTTTTATTTTAGAATTAAAAAATAGAAAAGCGACTGCAGGAGGTTATTTTAAAGATAACGGAGCTGCAAACTCTTCATGGTTTAGTAGAAATATGATTTGGAGTGGGGTAACTATCTTAGCTTTTATTGTATTACACTTTATCGATTTTTGGTTTCCAGAAATTAATACAAAATACATCCAAGGAGATATGTCTGGTTTGCATAATGGTGAATTTAGATATTACGAAGAGTTAGTACATAAATTTGTTAGTCCAATAAGAGTGGGGGCATATATTGTTGCATTTGTTTTCTTAGGCTTACACTTAGCTCATGGGTTTACATCTGCTTTTCAATCAATTGGAGCTGCATCTTTAAGAAAGAAATTAGAAAAAGTAGGTGTTGTTTACTCTATAATTGTTCCTCTAGGATTTATCATTATCGCACTATATCATTTACTTAACCATTAATCTTAAAAATATTATGGCTTTAGATTCAAAAGTACCTCAAGGTCCATTAAAAGATAAATGGACAACTTATAAAGACAAAATTAACTTAGTAAATCCTGCCAACAAACGTCATATAGATGTTATTGTGGTTGGTACAGGTTTAGCGGGTGGTTCTGCTTCTGCAACTTTAGCAGAATTAGGTTACAATGTAAAAGCATTTGCTTATCAAGATTCTCCAAGAAGAGCACACTCTATTGCGGCTCAAGGAGGAATTAACGCAGCAAAAAATTACCAAGGAGATGGAGATTCTACCTACAGATTGTTTTACGATACTGTAAAAGGAGGAGATTACCGTTCTCGTGAAGCTAATGTATACCGTTTGGCAGAGGTTTCTGCAAATATTATTGACCAATGTGTGGCACAAGGAGTTCCTTTTGCACGTGATTATGGTGGGCTGTTAGATAACCGTTCTTTTGGAGGGGTTTTAGTATCTAGAACTTTTTATGCAAAAGGGCAAACAGGTCAGCAATTATTATTAGGAGCTTATTCTGCAATGAACCGTCAGATTGCTCGTGGTAAAATTGAAATGTTTAACAGACACGAGATGTTAGACGTTGTTGTGGTTGATGGAAAAGCTAGAGGAATTATTGCTAGAAATTTAGTAACAGGAGAAATTGAGCGTCATTCTGCGCATGCAGTTGTTATTGCTTCTGGTGGATACGGAAATGTATATTTCTTATCAACAAATGCAATGGGTTCTAATGTAACTGCTGCTTGGAAAATCCATAAGAAAGGAGCTTATTTTGCAAATCCTTGTTACACACAAATTCACCCAACATGTATTCCACGTTCTGGAGATTATCAATCGAAACTAACGTTGATGTCAGAATCGTTACGTAATGATGGACGTATTTGGGTACCAAAGAATTTAGAAGACGTAACAGCTATTCGCGAAGGAAGGAAAAAACCTACAGATTTATCTGAAGACGAAAGAGATTATTACTTAGAAAGACGTTATCCTGCGTTTGGTAACTTAGTTCCTCGTGACGTTGCCTCAAGAGCAGCAAAAGAACGTTGTGATGCTGGTTATGGTGTAAATGCAACTGGTGAAGCTGTATATTTAGATTTTGCGGCAGCAATTACTAGATATGGAACAGAGCAGGCAAAAATTCAAAATATTAACAACCCTTCTGATGCTAAAATTTATGAATTAGGTCAGAAAATTGTTGAAGCGAAATACGGAAACTTATTTCAAATGTATGAGAAGATTGTAGATGACAATCCTTATGAAACACCAATGATGATTTATCCTGCAGTACACTATACAATGGGTGGTGTTTGGGTTGATTATAATTTGATGACTACCGTTCCTGGACTGTATTGTATTGGAGAAGCTAATTTCTCAGACCATGGAGCAAACAGATTAGGAGCATCTGCATTAATGCAAGGTTTAGCCGATGGTTACTTTGTGTTGCCATATACTATTGGAGATTATTTATCTGATGATATTAGAACAGGAAAAATTTCTACAGAAACTCCAGAATTTGATGAAGCAGAAGCTGAAGTTAAAAAGCGTATTGAATTTTTTGTAAATAATAAAGGATCACATTCAGTAGATTATTACCACAAAAAATTAGGTAAAATTATGTGGGATAAATGTGGAATGTCTCGTAATGAAGCTGGATTGAAAGAAGCTATTGAAGAAATTTCTGCATTACGTAAAGATTTCTGGAAAAACGTTTCTGTACCTGGAGAAGCTAATGAATATAATGAAGAATTAGCTAAAGCTGGTAGAGTAGCAGACTTCTTAGAATTAGGAGAATTATTTGCTAAAGATGCATTAGTTAGAGAAGAATCTTGTGGAGGTCATTTTAGAGAAGAGTCTGCAGAAGAGTCTGGACCACAAAAAGGAGAAGCAAAACGTAATGATAAAGACTTTGCTTTTGTTTCTGCTTGGGAATATAAAGGGGAGCCTAAAGATGCTGTTTTACATAAAGAAGAATTAGAGTTTAACGATATTGAACTAAAACAACGTTCATATAAATAAAAGACAAAATGAATTTAACACTTAAAATTTGGAGACAGAAAGACTCAAGTTCAAAGGGTCAAATGGTAGATTACAAAGTGACTGAGATTTCAGAACACATGTCTTTTTTAGAAATGATAGATGTTTTAAATGAAGGTTTAGTTGCTAAAGGAGAGGAACCTGTTGCATTTGATCATGATTGTAGAGAAGGTATTTGTGGTATGTGTTCTATGTACATTAATGGAGAAGCACACGGACCAGATAGAGGCGTTACAACATGTCAGTTGCATATGCGTATGTTTAAAGATGGCGATACCATTACCATAGAGCCGTTTAGAGCAGCAGCATTCCCAGTAATTAAAGATTTGGTTGTAGATCGTTCTGCTTTTGATAGAATTCAACATGCAGGTGGTTACATTTCTGTAAATACATCTGGTAACACTCAAGATGCAAATGCAATTCCTATTGCTAAAGACGCTGCAGATACAGCCATGGATGCAGCAACCTGTATTGGTTGTGGTGCTTGTGTAGCAAGTTGTAAAAACTCGTCTGCAATGTTATTTGTTGGAGCAAAAGTTTCTCAATATGCATTGTTACCACAAGGACAAGTAGAAGCTGCAGACCGTGTTAAAAATATGGTTGCACAAATGGATTTAGAAGGTTTTGGTAACTGTACCAATACTGGTGCTTGTGAAGT
>CAYPHE010000097.1:7585-8835 GCA_964410075.1 uncultured Polaribacter sp. | reverse complement strand
AAAGTATTTTTAATATTCTTTATGTAAATTTTTGTATTAGCTAGAGATTGTTTTGGCGGAATTTTAATCGTTACATTTTTTATGTATTGATTTCGAATTCTAGAAATTGATGGGGCTGTTGGTCCTAAAACATTCTCTCCAAATACATTATAAAGTGCTTTAAATAGCCAGTTAATTCCACTATCTACTTTGGTATAATCTCTATGCTTTAAGGTAATTTTTATCAATCTAAAATATGGAGGATATTTATATTGCCAACGTTCTTGTAGTTGCTCTTTATACATGGCATTATAATCTGTAATAGAAACCTGTTGCAATATTTGGTGATAAGGATTGTAGGTTTGTATGGCAACATTACCTTGTTTTTTACTTCTACCTGCCCTACCAGAAACCTGCACCATTAACTGATAGGCTCTTTCGTGAGCTCTAAAATCTGGAAAGTTCAACATGGTATCTGCATTTAAAATGCCCACTAAAGAAACATTCCCAAAATCTAGTCCTTTAGATAACATTTGAGTTCCTACTAAAATGTCTATTTCTTTAGCTTCAAAAGCACCAATTATTTTTTGATAACCAAATTTACCCCGAGTCGTATCTAAATCCATTCTACCAATGTTATAATCTGGAAACAATTCTTTTAGTTCTAACTCAATTTGTTCTGTTCCAAAACCCTTGGTATCTAAAGTATTGCTTCCACAAGCAGAACATGAATTTGGTTTTGCTCTTTGGTAATTGCAATAATGACAACGCAATTCACTTTTATATTTATGATACGTTAGTGAAACATCACAATTAGGACATTGAGGAGAGACACCACACGTTTTGCACTCTAAAATTGGTGCAAACCCCCTCCTATTTTGAAATAAAATTATTTGTTCTTTTTCTTCTAAAGCTTCTGTAATTAATTTGAGGATTCGATCCGAAAAATGACCTGTCATTTCCTTTTTACGATGTTTCTCTTTAATATCAATCAGCTCTATTTTAGGCAATTGCACATTATTAAAACGCCTATTTAATGCTACAAATCCGTATTTGTTTTGTTGTGCATTAAAGTAACTTTCTAAAGATGGTGTTGCAGAACCTAACAAAATTTTTGCTTTGTGAATTTTAGCTAAAACAATTGCAGTATCTCTGGCATTATAACGTGGAGAAGGTTCAAACTGTTTATACGATGTTTCATGTTCTTCATCTACCACAATTAACCCTAAGTTTGAAAACGGTAAAAACACAGCCGAACGTGCACCCAAAAT
>CAYPHE010000097.1:0-7485 GCA_964410075.1 uncultured Polaribacter sp. | reverse complement strand
CAATTAACCCTAAGTTTGAAAACGGTAAAAACACAGCCGAACGTGCACCCAAAATAATTTGTGCTTTTGTTTTGTTTTCTAACACATTATTCCAAACTTCAATACGCTCATTCATAGAGTATTTAGAATGAAAAACAGAAATCTTACTACCAAAATAGGCTTGCAAACGCACAATAATTTGTGTTGTTAAGGCTATTTCTGGTAACAAAAATAATACTTGTTTGCCTTGTTCTAAAACTTCTAAAATTAGTTTTGTGTATACTTCTGTTTTCCCAGAACTTGTAATTCCGTGTAAAAGCGTTACATCTTTTTGAGTAAAGGTCTCTTTTATTTCGGTTAAAGCAGTTGCTTGAAATTCATTCAACTCTTTTAATGGATTAATTGCTCCATCAAAATTAATTCTATCTGTTTTTAAATGATAAAATTCAAAAATATCTTTATCTACTAACGATTTTATAATGCTTGCAGAAACATTGGCCTTTGCTTCTAAATCTTTAGTTTTTATTGGCTTTTTAGCACTGGATAACTGAAAAAAAGTTAACAATGCATCTCGTTGCTTTTTTGCTCTAGAGAGTTCATTTAATAAACTTTCTAAGTCAGCATCTTGTGAGTAATTGTTATGCAAACGGACGTATTTAACCAATTTTGGTTTGTACTGTTCGTAAATTTCTTCTTTTATGTAAATGGCAGATTTTTTAATCAACTCATTTACAATAGGCATTACTTTCTTTTTACCAAGAATATCTACAATTTGATGAATGGTTAATTGAGATTGATGTTGTAAGGCTTCAAATATTAAAAACTCGTTATCGTTTAAAATTTCTTCGTTAACAAAGGCTTCATTTTTATAAACTACGGTTTCACTTTCTAATAGAAAAGCAGACGGCAAAGATGCACGATAAACGTCTCCTAAAGCACACATGTAATAATTAGATATCCATTGCCACAATTGCAATTGAATGGAATTTACAATTGGTTTTTCGTCTAAAATTTGATGAATTTCTTTGGCTTCGTATAACGTTGGTGCTGTTTGATGAATGTTAAATACCAAACCCGTGTATAATTTACTTTTCCCAAAAGAAACAGCAACCCGCATTCCTTTTTGTAAAAATTTACTTTCTTCTTCTGAAATAGAATAGGTAAACGTTTTTGGAATTGGAATGGGTAATATGATGTCTATAAAATAGATAAGAAAATTATTTTAAAAATAGAATTTATTTTAGCTAATACTACCAAATAAAAAAAGCAAAAAACACATCCAAAACTACAAAAAATCATCAATAATATACCATTTATACAATACTATTAAAATTTTGATTCAAATAAATACGAATAGATTTCTTGTTAACTAATTTTGCAAGCATATTATTTACAATTATGAAAAAAATAATCTACTTCTCATTACTTTTTTTTATTCTCAAATTTTATTCTCAAACCGACTCTGGAAATTTAGAAAATTATTTAAATACAAAAATTGCTGCCTTACCGTTAGAGGATGCAAACAATTTTAAAATTCCGCTTGAAACAGAAATAACTTCTTGGGCAAATGCAATTAATGCACTTTTATCTGATGACCTTGTTTCTGCAAGAGCAGAAGCAGCTCTATTAAACTATAGAATTGTAGAATATACTGATACAGCAATTGGTAATAACGATGTTTTTTACGTAATGGAAGAAGAAGCTATTCAAACCAAATACTGGGGGACTTATGTTTTTGCTCAAAATGCAGCAAGACCTAATTTAATTTTACAGGCTCCACATTCAGAATTTGATACAAATACTGGTAAACAGGCTATTTATAGTTTTGTAAGGTTAAATAATAAAGCATTATTTTTAAATGGTACTCACAGATGTAACCACACCTCATTTTCTGACTGTGCTGGAACTACTAAAGTATGTAATGGTAATGAATCAAAAAAATATAGAATTTCTGATATGGCACATAATGAAGAAACTGTATTTCAAAAAACAACTGAAATTCTTTACAATACTTATAGTACTTCTGTATTTTTTCAATTGCATGGGTTTGAAAAAAAAGATTCTGATCCTTATGTAATACTTGGTAACGGAACTAGTAAAACACCAAATATTGATTATGCTGTTCAATTAAAAACGGCGTTACTAGAACAAGACAATACATTAACATTTAGACTAGGTCATTTAGATGATTGGAATAGATTGTTAGGTACTACAAATACGCAAGGCAGACTAATAAACAATAGTAATAATCCATGTAGCCTTTCTGCTCAAAACCCTTCAGGGAGATTTTTACACATAGAGCAAGAAAAAAGCAAACTAAGACAGGATAATATTGGCTGGAACAAAATGTACGAAGCTTTAAGAAGTATATTTACAATACCATCTTCAATCTGGCTAGGAAATACAACAGATTGGGATACAGCAAGTAATTGGAGTTCGAATACTATTCCAATTTCAACAGATAATTTAGTTATTAAAGACATAGCCAACCAACCTACAATTAGTAGTAATACAAATGCTATAGCTAATAACATTACTATTGATGATAATGCATCGATTACTATAGAGAATGGAGGTTCTCTAATTTTAGAAGGGTTTGCAACTGTCTATGGAAGTTTTATTTACAATTTAAATGTAAATGATAGTAAATGGCACCTAATTACATCTCCTGTAAAACATGAAGAATTTGGTGATAATTGGAATACTACAAACCAGATAGACACAAATTTACCTAATGAAGCTATTGCAAAATATATAAATACAAATGGAATTTCTACGAATTGGAGCTACTATCAAAATGGGGAGAACGCTGAACAGTTTAGCGATGGAGTTGGTTACAGTTTAAAAAGAACACTTGCTGGAAATTATAATTTTTCTGGTGTATTTCCTTCTAGTCCAGTTGTAACTCAAATTACAACAGGTAACTTTGGCAATCAAAACCTAGAGAACAGATGGAACTTGGTAGGAAATCCTTTTCCTTCTTATTTGGATGTAGATACGTTTTTAACTGAGAATACTGAAGCACTAAAAGATACACACGAAAGTTTGTATGTTTGGAATGCTAATGCTGGAATTAATGGTGAATATCAATCTGTATCTACTGGTCATATTCATCCAGGGCAAGCATTTTTTGTAAATTCTGACAAAGACACTACTTCTGTAGCCTTTACAAAAGCAATGCAAAGTACTGCAAATGGAGTTTCTTTCTATAAAACACAATCTACTAAAATATTGATTTCTGTTTTTAATGGTAGTATTAATAAATCTACAGAAATAAATTTTTTAGAAGGCAAAACCTTGGGATTAGACCCTAGATTCGATATAGGGACTTTTACTGGAAATTCATCAAATTTTAACATATATACACATTTAGTTTCTAATAATGAAGGCGTTAGTTTCATGAAGCAAGCACTACCTAAATCTATATTAGGAAAAGTGGTAATTCCTATTGGTCTAAATGCAAAAGCTAATCAGGTAATTCAATTTAGTAGTAAAAACACAAATTTACCCAATGATATTGAAATACTTTTAGAAGACAAATTAAAAAATTTAATCATAAATATTACTGCTAAAGAGGCTAACTATTCGTTAAAACTGACCAATGATATTAATGGAGTTGGACGTTTCTATTTACATACTTCAAAAAAAACATTAAGTAACTATAATAGTTCAATAAACAACATCAATATTTATTTAAAAAATAATAAAACACTAAGAGTTGATGGGTTATCTTCTGAAAAAACAACGATAACTATTTACAACATTTTAGGTAAGGAAGTAATAAATACTACATTTTCAACGCTGTCATCTTCAAAAGACATTCCATTATCCAATTTGGGCGATGGCTTCTATTTATTAAAATTAAAAAATACTTATGGTAATGTGGAAAAGAAAATAGTATTAATCGATAAATAAACGTGTTAATTTAAAATTGTTATAAAAGCTTTAAAACTGTAATGACTTAAATTAATCTTCTGCATCTGAAATTCCTTTTACTTTCTTCATTTTTCGAGAACCTTCATACAATTCATATTTTACAAAACGACAATCTAAATCGCCATTTTTTAAAGGAATTCTTTTTGATGTACGTAAACCAACGTGCTTTAGTGCTTGAACATCTGAAGTGATTAACCAAGCTGTGGAGCCAGGATAATTGTGCTTTAACGTGTCTCCTATTTTTTTATAAAATTCTTCTGTATCTATATTTAATCGCTCCCCGTAAGGTGGGTTGAACAAAATGGTAGTATTTCCAAAAACTTCTTTTGTTGAGTTGAAAAAATTAACGTGATGCACACCTATAAATTCGTCTAAATTTGCAGAAATAACATTTTGTTGGGCTTTTTTTACGGCTGATGGTGCTTTATCAAAACCCATTATTTTAAAATGCGAAGAACGAATTTTATTTAACAGTGCATCTTGAATGGTAAAATATAAATCTTCATCATAATCCTTCCAGTTTTCGAAAGCAAAGTGTTTGCGATTGATATTTGCTGGAATTCTGTTGGCAATCAT
Organism: uncultured Polaribacter sp.; assembly: GCA_964410075.1. Taxonomy (GTDB): domain Bacteria; phylum Bacteroidota; class Bacteroidia; order Flavobacteriales; family Flavobacteriaceae; genus Polaribacter. The sequence goes on along the minus strand of CAYPHE010000097.1, from coordinate 2,994 downwards.
AGTTGCCTCAATTAAAATAGTTCCAGAACCACACATGGGGTCGATAAAATTTTCATCCCCTGTGTAACCAGACAATAATACCATTCCCGCAGCCAATACTTCGTTAATTGGTGCTATATTGGTTGCCGTTCTGTACCCTCTTTTGTGTAGCGAGTCTCCAGAAGAATCTAAAGAAATAGTCAACCATTCTTTTTGAATATGTACATGAATTTTAACATCTGGATACTTTAAATCTACATTAGGCCTTTTGCTGTATTTATGCCTAAAATAATCGGCAATAGCATCTTTAGATTTTAAAGAAATATAATGAGAGTTTGATGTGAAATTTTTAGAGTTAACAACAGCTCCAATAGAAAAGGTGCCTTCTACATCTAAATATTTTTCCCACTTTATCTTCTGAATAGCCTCATATAAATCTTCTTCGTCATAAATTTTACAGGTTTTAATTGGTTTTAAAATTCTTACAGCTGTTCTTAATGCAATATTTGCTTTGTATAAAAACCCTTTATCTCCTCTAAAAGAAACGCTTCTTACACTTTCTTTAACGTCTTTTGCACCAAGTTTCTTCAATTCATTAGCCAAAACACCTTCTAAACCAAAAAGTGTTGTTGCTACCATTTTAAAATCTGTATTCATGCTGCAAAGGTATGTATTTTAAAGAGTAAGAATTGACAAAAAAAGAGAAGTAAAATAACTAATTTCTATTTGTACAGGTATTGCATTCGCCTTCTATTAAAACGCGAACACTATTTACTTTATATGCTGGAATTTCTGGAATTGAAATTGCAACATCTAAACAGTTTATTTGACCACAAATAGTACATTGAAAATGAGGATGATTATCTGTATGTGTAGCTTTAGAACAGCCTTTACATTTGGCATATTGTTTTACACCATCTTTACCTATTACAGAATGTAAAACACCATCGTCTTCTAACTTATCTAAAATGCGATAAATTGTAGATTTATTTATTTTTGGTTGAAATTTCTTTACCAATTGAACTGTAGAAATAGCCGCAGAATTTTTATTAAACTCGCTAAGCAGTAGATTAAGTGACTGTGTTTTTCTAACAATTCCCATAGTTACAAATTTATAACAACTGAATTGCATTAACAAATAAAAAAATTATATTTGCAACTTGGTTGCATTAATTATAAATCAATGAATTTAATTACGAATAAATCTGATACTTTAGGTATTATTGCCAGTACTTTATGTTTTGTACACTGCTTATTAACTCCTTTTTTATTTATAGCGCATGTAGGTGATTTTGGTGACCATGGTGGCAAACCATTCTGGTGGAGTAATTTAGATTTTCTTTTTTTAGCAATTAGTTTTTTTGCTGTACTGCGTTCTAGTAAGGTTACTTCAAAAAAAATAATGAAAGTTCTTTTATGGACTTTTTGGGCGTTGTTATTTTTATTGGTAATTAACGAAAAAAACGAAATTATTCATCTTCCTGAAATTATTATGTACGCTGTTACAATAACTTTAGTAATTTTGCATGCTTATAATTTAAAATACTGCACTTGTAAAAAAGACAATTGTTGTGTTTCAAATCATAAATAAATTAGATCGTTTAGTAAGTTTTTAAAACAATCTTCGATCTAAATTCAAACAAAACTACATTTTGGAGGGAAAAGATTGGTTTAAAGATTGGTTTAACACACCTTATTATCATATTTTATATAAAGATAGAAATGACGATGATGCTCAATTTTTTATGCGCAACATTACTTCTTTCTTACAATTACCAAAAACTACGCATATTTTAGACTTGCCTTGTGGTAAAGGGCGCCATGCTGTTTTTTTAAACTCTTTGGGATATACAGTTACTGGTGGAGATTTATCTGAAAATAGTATAAAAGCTGCTCAGCAATTTACAAATAACACGTTGTCTTTTAAGGTGCATGACATGCGAAAAGCCTTTAATAACAAGTATGATGCTGTATTTAATTTATTTACAAGTTTTGGATATTTTGAAGATGATAGCGAAGATATTGGTATTTTAAAAAATATAAAAAACGGATTAACTAAACATGGTGTTTTTGTATTTGACTTTTTAAATGCAAAAAAAGTGGAAGCTGAATTGGTAAAAAACGAAGTTAAGACGATAGATGGAATTACTTTTACTATTAATCGCGAAATAAAAAATGGGTTTATTTACAAACACATTTCTTTTGTTGCTGATGGAAATAACCATAAATACACAGAGCAAGTAAAGTATTTAGATTTACCAAAAATGAAAGATTACTTAACTAAAGTGGGCTTTACAATTAAACATGTGTTTGGTAATTACGCTTTAGAAAACTTTAAAGAAGACAATGCTGATAGATTAATTATAGTAGCTAAATGAGTTTAATTTTACTAATATTTGCTGTTCTAACTGGTAGTTTTTTAGTGTTTATTGTTAAACCTACAAAACTAATTGTTAGATTACTGTTGGCTTTTAGTGGATCGTATTTACTTTCTGTTACTATTTTGCACTTACTTCCAGAAGTTTATGAAGCAACTACCAACCATACTACTATTGGTTTATTTATTTTAGGTGGAATTTTATTACAATCGGTTTTAGAGTCTTTTTCTAAAGGAGCAGAACATGGGCACATTCATTTACATTCAGAAAGTAAAGAATTTCCGATGTTACTTTTTATTAGTTTATCCATTCATGCATTTTCAGAAGGCTTACCTATTCATCATTCAGATGATAACTTATTATGGGCAATTGTAGTCCACAAAATACCAATTGCTATTGTACTAACTTCTTTTTTTATTGGTGCAAATTACCCAAAAAAGACTTCAATTGTATTTATGTGTATTTTTGCGTTAATGAGTCCTTTAGGAATGATTTTAGGAAATTCTCTTCCTTTCTTTTCGACTTACAACACCGAAATTACAAGTTTAATTGTTGGTGTTTTTCTACACATTTCTACGATAATTCTTTTTGAAAGTACCGAAAATCATAAATTCAACTTACAAAAGTTTACAGCTAT
>CAYPHE010000096.1:0-8835 GCA_964410075.1 uncultured Polaribacter sp. | reverse complement strand
ACTCAAAAACAAAAAGCACTAAAGAAGATAATTTTGTAACAGAAAATTATACCAAGCAAGAGGTAGATATAGTAATGAGAGACGGAATCAAATTACACACGACCATTTACTCTCCAAAAGATACTTCTAAAAAATATCCTATTTTAATGCAAAGAACTCCATACAGTTCTAGGCCTTACGGAGAAGGAATGAAAACTAAAATAGGACCCAATAGTCATTTAATGGAGGAAGGAAATATTATTATCTACCAAGACGTTCGTGGTCGTTGGATGAGCGAGGGTGTTTATGACAACATGCGAGCATATATTCCTAATAAAAAAGAAAACGAAAGTGATGAAACAACAGATACTTACGATACCATTGATTGGTTGGTAAATAATGTTGCCAATAATAACGGAAAAGTAGGAACTTGGGGAATTTCTTACCCAGGACATTATGCAACTGTTTCTACAATTGATGCGCACCCGGCATTAAAAGCAGCTTCTCCACAAGCTTGTATTGGCGATTTTTTCTTTGATGATTTTCACCATAATGGAGCCTTTTTATTAAGTTATTTTAGAGCCATTTCTTTGTTCGGAACGTATAAAGATGTTCCTACAGATACTGCCTGGTATGCATTTCCAGAAATGAAAACGCAAGATCAATATCAGTTCTTTTTAGACAAAGGCCCTTTAAAAAACTTAGATGAATATTTTGAATACAACAGATTAGATGTTGGTAATACTACAAGCACTAAAAAAATTAAAGATTTTTTCTGGGAAGAGATTACGGAACATCCTAACTACGATTCAGTTTGGCAAAGCAAGGGAATTATTCAGCATTTAGATAAAGTACCTTCTAGTGTAGCAACAATGGTTGTAGGTGGTTTTTTTGATGCAGAAGATTTATACGGTCCTTTAGAAACCTACAAAGCCATAGAAAAACATGGCAAAGATAATTACAACACCTTGGTTTTTGGTCCTTGGGATCATGGAAAATGGGCAAGAACTGGGGTAGAAAATTATGTAGGTAATTATTATTTTGGTGATTCTATTTCTTTAAAGTACCAGTCGGAAATTGAAACAAAATTTTTCAATCACTTTTTAAAAGGTAACGGAAGTAAAAATTCGGGTTTACCAGAAGCTTATGTTTTTGATTCTGGAAAAAAAGAATGGAAATCTTACAATGCTTGGCCTCCGAAAAATGTAGTGCAAGAAGATTGGTTTCTTTCAGAAAACCAAGAATTAACTGCTGAGAAAAAAGCTTCAAAAAAAATAAATTTTATTAGTGATGTAAAAAACCCTGTTCCCTATTCAGAAGATATCAAAACGGTATTTACGCCAAGAAAATACATGACAGACGACCAGCGCTTTGCGGCGAGAAGACCAGATGTTTTGGTGTTTGAGACTGATGTTTTAAAAGAAGACTACACTTTAGCTGGTGATATTTTAGCAAAATTAAATGTAGCTACCACAGGAACTGCTGCAGACTGGATTGTTAAGGTTATAGATGTTCATCCTTCTGAAAGTAAAGAAGACAATAAAAAATTACAAGACCATTTAAAAATGAGTAATTATCATTTAATGGTAAGAAGCGAAGTAATGCGAGGTAGATTTAGAAATAGTTTTGAAAACCCAGAACCTTTTTCGCCGAACAAAAAAACTAGTGTACACATAAAATTACAAGACGTTTTTCACACCTTTAAAAAAGGGCATAAATTACAAGTTCAAATTCAAAGTACTTGGTTTCCTTTAATTGATTTGAATCCGCAAACCTATGTAGATAATATTTACAAAGCAGACGAAAAAGATTTTAAAACGCAAACTCATACTGTATTTACAGATTCTTCAATTCAATTTTCGGTATTAAAATAACAACAATGAAAAAAATCATTTTACTTTTAGTCGCTTTCTTTACATTTCAATTGAATGCTCAAGAAATCAAACCTATTTTTATAGACGGAGAAGCGCAAATAGTTCCCGAATTTGAAGATCAATCTAAATGGATTAGACACGATTTATGGGTAGAAACAACTTTTGATTCAGATGGAGATGGAAAAATGGATAGAATGCATGTTGATGTTACAAGACCTGCACAAACAGAAAACGGATTAAAATTACCTGTGGTTTATGAATCTAGCCCTTATTATGCAGGAGTGGCAAGCGGTGGTAAAGAATTGTTTTGGAATGTAAAACACGAATTGGGAGAAAAAGTACCAGAACCTACAAGATCTGATGTTAAAAGAACAGGCAATCGTCCAATAATCTCTAACTCGCAAATAAAAACCTGGGTTCCTAGAGGATATATTGTAGTGCATTCTTCATCACCAGGAACTGGTTTGTCAGATGGAGCACCAACAGTTGGTGGCGATAATGAGTCTTTAGCTCCAAAATCGGTTATCGATTGGTTAAATGGAAGAGCTAAAGGGTATAAATCTAGAACAGGAACAGAGGAAGTTATAGCATTTTGGTCTACAGGAAAAGTAGGTATGACAGGAACTTCTTATAACGGAACAATTCCTTTAGCGGCTGCAACCACAGGAGTTGAAGGTTTAGAGGCTATTATTCCTGTAGCTCCAAATACGTCTTACTATCATTATTACCGATCAAATGGTTTGGTTCGTTCTCCTGGAGGTTATTTAGGTGAAGACATTGATGTTTTATACGATTTTATCCACAGTGGAAAAGAGGAAAATAGAGCCAGAAACAATAAAGTTGTAAGAGATACAGAAATGCGAAATGGTATGGATAGGATTTCTGGAGATTATAACAGTTTTTGGGCAGGTAGAGATTATTTAAATGATATGAAACCTATGAAGGCTGCTTTATTAATGTCTCATGGATTTAACGACTGGAATGTAATGCCAGAACATAGTTATCGTATTTATAAAAAAGCTTCAGAAATGGGCTTGCCAACACAAATTTATTATCATCAAAATGGGCACGGAGGTCCTCCTCCTATAAAAATGATGAATCGTTGGTTTACAAAATATTTACACGGAATAGATAATGGAGTAGAAAATGATGCAAAAGCTTGGGTTGTTAGAGAAAATGATGATAGATTAGCTCCTACTGCTTACGACAATTATCCAAATCCGAAAGCAGAAGATGTAACGCTATATTTAAATCCTGGTGCTCCACAATCTGGAAGTTTATCTTTAACTAATAACAATACCAGTAAAGAAACCTTAGTTGATAACTATTCTTTTTCTGCTGAAACGCTAGCTCAGGCAGATTATACGGAGCATCGTTTATTATATGTTTCTCCTATACTACAAGAAGACATTCATATTTCTGGCATTCCTACAATTACTATTAAAGCTGCCAGCTCTAAACCAGCTGTTAATTTATCTGTGTATTTAGTTTCCTTACCTTGGAATAAAGGGAGAAGAACTAAAATTACCGATAATATCATTACCCGCGGTTGGGCAGATTTACAAAACCACAAATCTTTAACTAAAAGCAAACCTTTAAAACCTGGTAAATTTTATGAAATGACTTTTAGCTTTCAACCAGACGATCAAATCATAAAAAAAGGGCAACAAATAGGATTAATGATTTTTTCTAGCGATAGTAATTATACTTTATTACCAAAACCTGGAACAGAGTTAACCGTAGACTTATCTGGAACTTCAATATCAATACCAATTGTGGGAGGTTTAACAACTTTTAAAAATGCTACAGAATAAAGAGGCTTGTAATAATGAAAAGAATTTTAGTTTTTATTTTTCTTTTTTCATTCATAACCAATTTTTATGGTCAAGATTTAGAAAAGCATCAATGGAAAAACAGAGTATTATTAATTGTTTCTTCTAAAGAAAAGAATAAGGCGGTTTTAAAACAAGTTCAAATTCTAAAAAAAGAAAATAAAGGTTTACAAGAACAAAAATTAGTGTTCTATACTATTTTTAAAGAGTATTACAAATACAATTTTCAACTTGACAAACAAAAATCACAACAACAATATCATCAGTTTAATAAGGATGATAGTCCTTTTAAAATCTTTCTAATTGGTTTAGACGGGAGCATAAAACTAAAACAAGAAGCATTATTATCAGCCAATAAACTTTTTACCATTATAGATGGAATGCCTATGAGAAGAAGCGAAATGAAAAGGCAGTAAGAAATTTAAGCATGAGACTGTCTGAAAATAGCACATTTTGTCTTTCTGATTGAAATGATAAGTTAAAATATTTTTCAGACAGTCTCGTGCTCATTATTAAAGTAATTGTAAGTTAAGAGTTATTTACTTAACTTCTTTTTGTAACATTCTTAACAGAACTAATAAAATTAAAACTCCAACAAATGCGGTGCCAGTTATAAAATACCAAGTATTTTCAAAACCAAAATCTGCTATAAAATGTAGTCCTATATTATGACTAAAAATGTGTGAAAGCGAAAATGCAACACTATACAAAGCCATATATTCTCCTTGATTTCCTTTTTTAGCTCGTTCTACAGCAAAGGCATTTGAAAATGGAAAAGCAATCATTTCTCCAACTGTCATTAATAAAATTCCTAAAATTAAAATACCAAACCAATCAGTTAAGTTTACAACAATAAAACTTAGAGCAACTAAAAAAAAGCCAAAAGTAACCAGCTTTATTTTATGAGTTTTTGCATTTTCTAACCAATTTGTAAGTGGCATTTCAAAAACAAAAATAAAAAATCCGTTAAAGCCCATTAGTAACCCTATTTCTAATTCTGTTAAAAAACGTGCGTTTTTGTAATACAACGGAATCGTTGAAAAATACTGTAAAAACACAAAACCAAATAAAAACATGGTAACAAAAAACACTAAAAAAGCTTTGTCTTTATAAGCAGAAACGGGGTTTTCTACTTCTATCTTATCTAAAACTTTTGCGCGTTTAGGGTTTAACACTTTTAACAATAAAATTGATGCTAAGAAACAGGTAATTCCATCTGCCCAGAACAAGCCTTTATAGCCAAGAGCAACTATTAAAAACCCTCCAATTGCTGGTCCAACTGAAAATCCTAAATTAATTGCCAAACGAATTAAAGTTACAGATCTAGTTTTATTTTCTGGTTTACTATATGCATTTAAAGCAACAAATAACGCTGGTCTAAATGCGTCTGCTGTTAACATTACCATAAAAATACCCAAACAAAAGCCTGAGAAAGTGGTTAAAAATTGTAATAAAACAAAACAAATCCCAGAAGTAGCCAAACTAACATACATTACTTTATAATAGCCTATTTTGTCTGTTAACTTACCTCCTAACCAAGTTCCTACAACAGAGCCTAGTCCAAAAAAGGACATAATCCACGCAACGTTTTCAAAAGAAAAAGATAAACTTTCTTTTAAATACAAAGACAAAAAAGGAATAACCATTGTACCTGCTCTGTTTATTAATGTAATTGCAGACAACCACCAAACTTCTTTAGACAATCCTTTAAAGGTATTGGTGTAGCTTCTAAAAAGTGTTTTCATTTCGGTTAATTAAAAATTGATGTAAAAAAAAAGTCTGGCTAAAAATTAGCCAGACTTTATATAAATATATGATATGTTTTTTTCAACTATAACAATACAAATCTAGCGTATCAAGGTATAACCATGATAAAATTGAAACGATTCGAGTATTGACAGTTTTCATCTTTTGTTTTAAAACTTTTGCCAAAACTACAGAAAATAATTGAATGTTGTATTTTTGAATTAAAATAAAAACTATGCGACTATTTGCTTTTTTGATATTGGTTATCGTTTTTACCTCTTGTAATAGCCAAAATAAACGAGCTATTCCTGGAGAAACACCTTACCAAAAAGAACTAAATATGATGTATATGGATGCCTCTCAATCTCCATTAAAAAAGAGAGATTTAAAAAAGTTTACAGGTTTAGATTTTTTTGCTATTGACTCTTCTTTTGTTGTAAATGCTACATTTACAAGAGTAGAAAATGCTCCTATTTTTGAGATGCCAACTACAACAGAAAGAAAACCGTTGTACAAAGAATATGGCAAGTTACAATTTGCCTTAAATAATAAAAAATGTGAATTAACGGTTTACCAAAGTCAAGAAGAAGCTAGAGATGAAAAATACAAAGACTACCTTTTTTTACCTTTTACTGATGACACTAGTGGTAACGAATCTTACGGAGGTGGTAGGTATATGGATTTAAAAACTTATGACATTAAAAACAATAGCTTAATATTAAATTTCAACAATACGTATAATCCGTATTGTGCATATAATGACAACTATTCTTGTCCTTTGGTTCCTAGAAAAAATCACTTAGATGTTGAAGTAAAAGCTGGTGTAAAGAAATTTGAGAAACATTAATTTTTTTTGAAGCAGAAACCTGCTTTTCACTATATCTTTTTCTTTTGTCATTGCTGCGAACGAGGCACGAGTGCGGCAATCTATTTTTTTTATAAAAACTGAATTATAGCTAGTAAAAGAAAAAGAATGAGCCTGTCTTGAGCGAAGTAGAAAGGTTTCAATCAGAGCTAAGCCAGTTTAGCTACGAAATTCAATTTAATAAATTGTTACCAACTATATATTAAACAAACCTTACCAAATACAACCCTGCAAAAACGGCCAAAAAACCGACAACAAGACTGGCTAAGGTGTAAAAAATAAAAGCTGATAAATTATTGGACACCAATAATTGCTGATTTTCTAAAGCAAAAGAAGAAAAAGTAGTAAAACCTCCACAAAATCCTGTTGCTAGAAGCAAGGTATAGTTTTGAGAAAGCATTTGACTTTTAGAAGCATAACCCATAATCAATCCGATACACAAACATCCTAACACGTTTACAGCAAATGTTCCTAATGGGAAATTTGTAATGCTTGGGTTGAGTAACTTCCCAATTAAAAAACGAAATACACTCCCTAAACCTCCACCAATAAAAACGAGTAAAACTTGTTTCATTTTACGAATATAAGAAAAGAGGCTCTTTGAAAGCAGAAAATAATCTAAATGTCTTATTGAACTTGTTGAAATATAATTGAAAAACAAAAGTTAGAAACTTCGACAGACTCAGTTTGACAGTTCATATACTTTTCAAAGAGAGCCTCTTTAAATAATTTATTATACTACTTTAAAGCGTAAAAATAATTGGTTTGGATGTCTTGAGGTTTTACAGTCGTCGGATCATTTACGTAAGTTTCCCAAATTGGGTAAATTACCTCTCTATTATTATCTTCTACATATTTCAATAAAGAATTGTGAACCTCTTGGTCTCCATTTCCATAGTTTCCAAATTTTGTAGCAGTTGCAACTTCTCCTTTAGGTAGGGTTATTTTACTCATTCCTTCTGCTAGTTTCACCTCTTTATTTAATAATAACCCAATATAAAATTCAGCAACATTATTTTCCATATCCCAAACTTTGTATACAGCAGCAGGAATAAAATCTCCATATTGTAAACCATTTTGCATTGCGTGCATACCTGCTTTAGGCATGTCTGTTTGAAACAACGTAGTTAATTCTTCCATGGCTGTTGTTGTTTTATGGTAATATCCAATAAAAGTTTGTTCTGAAAATTCTTTAACAACAACAGGAGTAATTTTAAAAGAATTCGCTAATTTTTCTTCTTCTTTAACTACCTCTTCTAAATTATCTAAACCTTTTTCTTGCATGGTTCCTAAAAACTTATCCCATCCTCCCATTAAAGATGCAATTAGCTTAAAAATATACTGAGGATTGTCATCTCTCATTTGCCAAGTAACTTTTGTTCCTTTGTCGGTTGTTTCAAAATGCCAAAGTATTTCGCTAGGTTCTGCTTCTCCCATCTGCATTTTTTGCTCAATAAGTTTATTAGGAACTACTTTTACAGTTTCCATACTTCCTGGACCGTCTTTGCTTGTCCATGTATTTGAAGCACCAAGTCCAACGGTCTTATCTCCATAAGTAACTACTATAGTAGTATCCTCATCATGCCAAGGTCCCCATTTTTCCCAAGTTTTTAATTCGTTTACAGTATTAAAAGCAATATCTATTGGAGCTTTAATTATTTTGGAGCGAGAAACATCGTACTCACTAGGTTGAAAAGAAGTGTAAATAACTACGCCTCCAATTAAAACTACTATAAATAGTAGCAGGTATTTTAAAAATTTCATGATATAAAGTGTTTTAGTTGATGTTATAAAGTTAATATTTTTTTATAAACATCATTTTCTAAAGGTTTATATCTTCTAAATCTCCCCAGTTTTTCTTTTCTATAACGGTTCCCTTATCTAAAATCATTACTCCTGGATTTGCACGAATCATTGTTTTTAAAGTAGTTTCATCACAAAATAAAAATTCGAAAGGCAAACCGTATTCTTCTTTTGCTTCTTGTAAATCGTCGGAAAATGAGGCTGAAACTCCATAAACAGTATAACCTTTACCAATAGCTTTGTTAGAAAACTCTTTTATTGCAGGAAATCCATTAGCATCTGCTTTATCTAAATTGTAAATAACAACCAAAACAACTTTTTCTTGCTCTAATAACAAGGGAGCTAAATCTTGTTGTTCGTCTTCTAACATAAAGTCGTGTACTGGAGGAATACCACCGTCAGCAGGAAATTCCATTCCCTTTTTAAGGTTGTTACCAATAGCATAAGCTCTAAAATCTACAATTGGTAAATGTGTTAATACATGTTGAACAATAAATAAGAAGACACCCAATGATAAAAATGTAATCAACTTTGGTATTTTTCCTCCAAAAATTGGTTTTACCAAAGATGATTTTACAATTAAGATTATTATTAAAGCAATTAGAATAATATTTTTATAAAACGTTTCCCAAGGGGATAATTTTATTGCATCACCAAAACAACCACAATCGGTTATTTTATTATAATATGCAGAATACCAAGTTAAAAACAAGAAGATTAATGTTATTAAAAACAG
>CAYPHE010000095.1:0-9003 GCA_964410075.1 uncultured Polaribacter sp. | reverse complement strand
GAGTAAAAAAACAGATAGTAACGTTTATACAATAATTTTTGCTGTAGTAATGGTAGTTATTGTAGGATCATTGTTAGCATTGATTTTCTCTTTAACGAAGCCAATGATTACTATTAATGAGAAAATAGAAAAGCAACAAAACATTTTATATGCAATGGGTGTTAATGAAAACGACGAGTCTAGTGCCGTTTTTGTATCTACATCAGAAGCAGAAGCTCAATTTGCTAAATTTATTAAAAAACAATTGGTTATTCAAGGAGATAAAATAACCGAAGATGATAAAGCATATATTATTGATGTTAAAAAGCAACAAGCTTTAGCCAAAGAAGGTAAAGAAAGAAAGTTGCCTTTATTTGTAGGAGAAAAAGAGGGTAAAACCTATTATGTTGCTCCAATTAGAGGAAAAGGACTTTGGGATGCAATTTGGGGTTATGTAGCTATGGATGAAAACATGGTAGTACAAGGTGCTTATTTTGACCATAAAGGAGAAACTCCTGGTTTAGGTGCAAACATAAAGCAACGTTTTTTTATGGATGATTTTGAAGGAGAACACTTAATGACTAAAGGTGGAGAATTTAAAGGAATTACAGTTAAAAAAGGTAATAACGATCCTAAAAATAATGAAAAAACAGATTATGAAGTAGATGCTATTGCTGGAGCAACAATTACTGGCGATGGAGTTTCTGCGATGATTAAATCTGATTTAAAATTATATGTGCCTTATTTTAAATCATTAAAGAAATCTAATAAAATAAAATTATAAGATATGGGACTTTTATCAAAAAAAGACGCAGCGTTAATTAAAGATCCATTATTTGACAATAACCCAATTACTATTCAGGTATTAGGTATCTGTTCTGCTTTAGCAATTACAGCAGAGTTGAAAGCATCAATTGTAATGTCTATATCTGTAATGTTTGTTCTAGGTTTAGGAAATGTAGTAATCTCTTTAATGAGAAATATTATTCCTTCTAAAATTAGAATTATTGTGCAATTAATAGTTGTAGCAACTTTAGTAATTATAGTAGACTTAGTTTTAAAAGCTTTTGCTTACGAACTAAGTAAAACATTATCGGTTTTTGTAGGTTTAATTATTACCAACTGTATTATTATGGGACGTTTTGAAGCATTCGCTTTAGGTAACGGTCCTTGGAAATCTTTCTTAGATGGAATAGGAAATGCACTAGGTTATGGTTTAATACTTATTGCCGTTGGTTTCTTTAGAGAACTGTTAGGTTCTGGTACACTATTAGGATTTAAAGTTTTAGGAGATCCAATTGAAAAATCTGGATTATATGCAATTGGCTATGAAAATAACGGATTTATGTTATTATCTCCAATGGCGTTAATAGTTGTAGGTATAATTATTTGGGTACAAAGAACAAAAAACAAAGCATTAGTAGAAGATTAAAAATTAAGTCGTTAGTCGGGTAGTATTTAGACGTTAGAATCTAAAGACTGCAGACTAAAAACTAAAGACTAAAACATATGGAACATATAGAATTATTTTTTAAATCAATATTTATAGACAATATGGTGTTTGCAACATTCTTAGGAATGTGTTCTTACCTTGCTGTGTCTAAAAAGGTATCTACTGCAGTTGGTTTAGGTGCTGCTGTAATTTTTGTATTAGCAGTAACTGTTCCTTTAAACTGGTTGTTAGATCAATATATTTTAAAAGCAGGAGCATTAGTTTGGTTAGGTGAAGAATATGCAGATTATGATTTGAGTTTTTTATCATTTATCATGTTTATTGCAACGATTGCAACAATGGTTCAATTGGTAGAAATAATTGTTGAAAAATTTTCACCATCATTATATAATTCATTAGGTATTTTCTTACCATTAATTGCTGTAAACTGTGCAATTTTAGGAGGAAGTTTATTTATGCAGTCTAGAGAAATTCCAAGTTTAGGGTTGGCGTTAACTTATGGTGTTGGTTCTGGTATAGGATGGTTTCTAGCTATTTTAGCTATTGCTGCAATTCGTGAAAAAATTAGATATTCTAGTGTTCCACCAGCTTTAAGAGGTTTAGGAATTACTTTTATTATTACAGGTTTAATGGCTATAGGTTTTATGAGCTTTGGAGGAATGTTAACCGGAGGTGATGATAAAAAAGAGGAAAAAGAGGTTGAAGCTCAAGCAAAGCCAGAAGTAGAAAATGAGAAAGATGCTAAAGAAATTGTAGCACAAAATACAACGTTAAATAAATAAGTAAATGATATTAGCAACAAGCACAACAGGTACTATTATAGCAACAGTAGCAGCATTCTTATTGTTAACATTGCTATTAGTTGCCTTATTACTATTTGTAAAGCAAAAATTATCACCTTCTGGTCCAGTAACCATTACTATTAATGGTGAAAAGAAAGTGGAAGTAGGATCGGGAAGTACATTATTAACCACTTTAGGAAACGAAAAGATTTTTTTACCATCAGCTTGTGGTGGAGGTGGTTCTTGTATTCAATGTGAATGTCACGTTTTAGAAGGTGGAGGAGAAGCGTTACCAACAGAGGTACCGCATTTTACTAAAAAAGAATTAAAAGCAGGAGCTCGTTTAGCATGTCAGGTTAAAGTAAAACAAGACATGAACATTACTATTCCAGAAGAAGTTTTCGGAATTAAAAAATGGGAAGCAACTGTAGTAAGAAATTATAACGTAGCTTCTTTTATTAAGGAATTTGTAGTTGAAATTCCTGAAGATATGGGTTACAAAGCAGGTGGATATATTCAGATAGAAATTCCGTCTTGTACGGTAAACTATAAGGATATGGATATTACTGCGCATCCAGAAGAACACGAAACTCCAGATAAATTCCAAGCAGAATGGGATAAATTTGGTTTGTGGGATTTGACAATGAAAAATGATGAAGTTGTTGAGCGTGCATATTCTATGGCTTCTTATCCTGCAGAAGGAAGAGAAATTATGTTAAATGTTCGTATTGCAACTCCGCCATGGGATAGATCTAAAAACGGTTGGATGGATGTAAATCCGGGTGTTGCTTCTTCTTATATATTCAATCAGAAAAAAGGAGATAAAGTAATTATATCTGGACCTTACGGAGAGTTCTTTATCAACGAGTCTGATGCAGAAATGTTATACGTTGGAGGTGGAGCAGGAATGGCGCCAATGCGTTCTCACTTGTATCATTTATTTAAAACGCTTAAAACAGGTCGTAAAGTTACCTATTGGTACGGAGGACGTTCTAAAAGAGAGTTATTTTATATCGATCACTTTAAATCTTTAGAAAAAGATTTTCCGAACTTCAAATTCTATATGGCATTATCAGAGCCTTTAGAAGAAGATAATTGGAAAGTAAAAGAAGATATTGATGGAGAAGGAGATGGTTTCGTAGGATTTATCCATAACTGTGTTATCGATAATTATTTAAGCAAACATGATTCTCCAGAAGACATAGAATTGTATTTCTGTGGACCTCCTTTAATGAATAAAGCAGTTCAAAAAATGGGTGAAGATTTTGGTATGCCAGATGAAAACATTCGTTTTGATGATTTTGGAGGATAAAATCTTCAAAAAAACAATATATAAAACCGAGCAAATTGCTCGGTTTTTTTTGTTCTATAGGATTGCCTTTTTAAAATGTTTTAAAGCAAATTAGCTTTTTTGCTAATAAAAAAGATTTCTAGAAATCTAATATTAAGTTAGATGTAGTTTTTATAAATCAATTGTTTCACTATGAGTACTGTAATTGCTTTTTCGTTACAAATAGACTGTAAGCGTAGTTCTTGTTTTTTTAAAATGTTTAGTTGGTAGTATTCTATATAGTTTGTGTAAAAATTAAAATAGAACCTATATTTCTAATTTATGCTGAATTAACGAGTAATTTCAGTAGGTTTCGAAAATAAGTAACTAAATAGAAATAAAATCCTTAAAAGGAGCTGTAATGTCTCTTAAAGGTAGGGTTGGATTACATTTTACAAGAAGATATATTTCTTAAAATTTACTTTAAAATTAATTAGCTAGTATTGATTGAGTAATACTCTCTCTTACAAGTAGTACTAAGAATAAGTGCAATAAAAAAAGCTCTGATTTTAAATCAGAGCTTTTCAAAATAAGTATATTTTGTATGTCTTATAATGCAGCAACGTGCTTAGTTAACTTAGATTTTAAGTTAGCTGCTTTATTCTTATGAATAATATTATTTTTAGCCAATTTATCTAACATAGAGATAACTTTACCTAATTTTCCTTCAGCTTCCTTCTTGTCTTCGATAGCACGTAAATCTCTAACAGCATTTCTAGTAGTTTTATGCTGGTATTTATTACGTAATCTTTTTGCTTCGTTACTTCTAATTCTTTTTAATGCTGACTTATGATTTGCCATAACTTTTAAAATCGTTTTATTATTAAAACTTTGTAGTCCGTACGGGAATCGAACCCGTGTTACCAGGATGAAAACCTGGCGTCCTAACCCCTAGACGAACGGACCAAAACAATCGAATTTTGTTTCTCAATTGCGGATGCAAATATACAACGTTTTTGAACTTCTGCAATAAAAAAATAATTTTTTTTTAAAAATTAATACGCTTTAGCAAAAAGCACCCTTTTTGTAGAGGCATTACCTGTTAAAACACAGGTTCCTTCTTCTACTTTTGCGTCGTTAGGAATACATCTAATTGTTGCTTTTGTGTATTCTTTAATTCTATCTTCAGTTTCTTCTGTACCATCCCAGTGTGCAGAAACAAAACCTCCCTTTTTAATTGCTTTTTTAAACTCTTTAAAATCGTTAACTATAGTAGTGTTTGCTGTTCTGTAGTCTATAGCTTTTTTAAATAAGTTTTCTTGAATTTCTTCTAATAAGTTTTCTATATGAGATACCGCTTCATCTTGAGAAACAGTTTGCTTTTCAAAAGTATCTCTTCTTGCAATTTCAACAGTATTGTTTTCAATATCTCTATTTCCAACAGCTATTCTTACAGGAACTCCTTTTAATTCGTACTCAGCAAATTTTGCACCTGGCCTAAAAGTATCTCTATCATCAAACTTAACAGAAATGTTTTTTGCTTTTAAAGCATCTATAATTGTAGATACCTTATTTGAAATAGCATCTAATTGTTCTTTTCCTTTATAAATTGGAACAATTACTACTTGTATTGGAGCTAATTTAGGTGGTAATACCAAACCATTATCATCAGAATGTGTCATAATTAATCCACCGATTAATCTAGTAGATACACCCCAAGAGGTTGCCCATACATATTCTTGTTTTCCTTCTGCAGAAGTAAACTTTACATCAAAAGCTTCTGCAAAGTTTTGTCCTAAAAAATGGCTAGTACCTGCTTGTAAGGCTTTTCCATCTTGCATTAAGGCTTCAATGGTATATGTGTCTTCTGCTCCAGCAAAACGCTCGCTATCTGATTTTACACCTTTTACAACAGGCATTGCCATAAAATTTTCAGCAAAGTTTGCATAAACATCTTGCATTTGTCTTGCTTCGGCAACTGCTTCTTTTTTTGTA
This sequence comes from uncultured Polaribacter sp., assembly GCA_964410075.1. Lineage (GTDB taxonomy): Bacteria > Bacteroidota > Bacteroidia > Flavobacteriales > Flavobacteriaceae > Polaribacter. Next base: position 3,524 of record CAYPHE010000095.1, on the reverse strand, counting down.
GCATGTGCGGTATGACCTTCTTGCCATAAAAACTCTGCAGTTCTTAAAAATAAACGGGTGCGCATTTCCCAACGAACAACATTTGCCCATTGGTTAATTAATAAAGGTAAGTCTCTATAAGATTGAATCCAGCCTTTGTAAGTATTCCAAATAATAGCTTCAGAAGTAGGTCTTACAACCAATTCCTCTTCTAATTTCGCCTCAGGATCAACACGAAGTTTTCCTTCATTATCAGGGTCATTTTGTAAACGATAATGAGTAACAACTGCACATTCTTTTGCAAATCCTTCTGCATTTTTTTCTTCAGCTTCAAATAAACTTTTAGGAACAAATAAAGGAAAATATGCATTTTGATGACCAGTTTCTTTAAACATTCTATCTAGTTCAGCTTGCATTTTTTCCCAAATAGCAAATCCGTAAGGTTTTATAACCATACAGCCTCTAACAGCAGAATTTTCAGCTAAGTCTGCTTTTACAACAAGTTCGTTATACCATTTGGAATAATCTTCCGCACGTTTTGTTAACTTTTTACTCATATCTTTATGTTTGGCACAAATATTGTTATTTTATTAGAAATTCTTACAATTAATTTTTTGGTTTGAATTACAAAAAATTAACACAAAATTACTATAATTTGGTAGTTTAATAATGGAATTTATATTTTATCTTATAACATAAAAAATTAATATTATGGCACTACCTGTTTTTAAATCTCGATTATACAAAGCAATCGCTTTTTTAACAATTGCTGTTTTTTTAATTTCTTGTGGTACTTACCAGTCTGTTTATAGTGATGGTATATATGGAGATAATACAGATAATGAATCTGAAAGAAGGGTAGAAGTTGTTGAGGAGCGTAATACAGATAATGATTCTGATGATAATTATTTTACCCAAAGACTACAAGAACTACAAGCGCTTAATCAAAATGAAATTTTTACAGATATAGAGGATTACAACTCTGTTGATACGATTTATGTTGATGATAATGAAAGTTATAACCCAAATCAACCTTGGGGATATAACGATGATAATAATGTTATTGTAAACATAAATCAAGATCCTTTTTGGAATAATGGTTTTAATAATTGGAATGTTGGCTTCCACAACGGTTGGAATAATTGGGGTTGGGGTTATAATAATTGGAATGTTGGTTTTTACAATGGCTGGAATAATTGGGGTTGGGGATACAACAATTGGAGATTTAGAAACAGAGGTGTTTGGGGCAATCCTTACTGGGGAGGAAATGTTTGGGGTGTAAATCCATATTGGAACAATCGTTTCTTTTATGGGAATAGATTCAATAACAGGTTTTATAACAATTTAGCCGTAAATAGATTTTACAGAAATAATAGTTTTAATACTAGAAGATCAGTTTCTTTAGCTAGTAGAAGAGGTTCTTCTGTTAACAATAGAAGAATTGTTTCCACAACCAGAAGAACACCATCTGTAAATTCATCAAGCAGAAATGGTAATGCCACAGCAAGTAAAAGTGTAACTTCTCCAAGAAGAAGTTCTTCGGGAACAACTACGAGCAGAAGAAGCTCAGGAAATACGAGAACGGTAACCAGAAGTTCTGGTTCGACTAGAAGAAATAGTGGTGTAAGTGCCAATAACTCTTCTGGTTCTAAAAGAACAGTTGTTGTTAGAAGATCTAATCCAAATAATAATAGAAATTCATCTAGTTACAGTTCTTCATCTAGAAGAAGTAATAGTTCTGCTAACACTAATAACAGAAATAGTAATAATAATAGAAAAAGTTCTAATTATAATTCTACACAAAGAAGAAGTTCATCAAATTCGTCTGCAAATAATAGAAGAAGTACGTCAAGTTCATCAAGAAGTAGCAGTACCAGAAGTTCTTCTAGAAGTAGTTCTACAAGAAGTAGTGGTTCTAGAAGCAGTAGCTCTAGAAGTTCTTCAAGGGGTAGTTCTTCTAGAAGTAGAAGAAATTAATTGTAAAATTTTAAATCAATTCTTATGAAAAAAATATACATAAGCGCGCTACTTTTATTAGTAGGGTTAGGAGCTAACAGCCAATCTTTAGGTTATCAGGATTTAGCACAGCTTTTTTCTCAAGACGATTTAAATGGTTCTGCCCGCTTTACTGGAATGAGTGGTGCGTTTGGAGCAGTTGGTGGAGATGTTTCTGCAGTAAACATAAATCCTGCAGGAATCGCAATTTTTAATTATAGCGCATTTTCAGGAACCTTCAATAATAGAAATACAACTATTAATTCAGAATTTACGGGTAATAATATAGCTACAGAAAATCAATTTTTTAATTTGTCTCATGCAGGGGCTGTATTGGTTTTTAAAACAGGCGATAGTGACTGGAGTAAATTTGCTTTAGGAGCAAACTATAGAATTACCAAAGATTTTTCTGATGGATTTTCAGCCTTTGGCAATAATTTTAATACAGGTAATGATTTTTTTCGATTTGATATTCATCCAGCTACAGATAATTCAGAAATACTATTCAACCAAGCTGTAGATAAAAATTTTAATAACAATTACAGTGGAGAAGTAACTGAAATGAATTTTGCTTTTTCGGCAGTGCACGATAAGAATTTATATTTAGGAGTTAGTTTAAATTTTTATGAATTGAATTTTTTACAAGAATCTTTATTAACAGAATTAAATACAAATGACAATAGAGATGAACTACTGGTAGATCTGTTTCAACAAAATATTATTTCGGGAACAGGGTTTTCGGCAAATCTTGGTGCAATTTATAAAATAGCAGATAACTTTAGATTAGGTGTAGCCTATAAAACGCCAACATGGTATACAAATATTATACAGGATACAAACTATAATCCTGGTAGTTTAACCAATATTAATGATAATCGTTTTGGAGATACTACAACTATCTTTAATGACGGTAGAGCTTTTGAAGATGGTAATGATTTATATTTTGACGATTATGCTTTAAGAACTCCTGGAGAAGTTACCTTAAGTGGAGCTTATGTTTTTGGAAAAAAAGGTTTAATAAGTGTAGATTACACAAATAAATATTTTAGTAATATCAATCTAAGTAGCAACAATGTTAATGTAGGCGATTTTAATCCTGAAAATCAATTTTTTCAAAACGAATTAAGAGATACTTACAATATAAACATTGGTACAGAATGGCGTTTTAATAGATTAAGTTTAAGAGGAGGATATAGGTTCGAACAAGCACCAGATACTTTGGCGATAGATTCAGATGATTTAAGAGGTTACTCTTTAGGAGCAGGTTACGACTTTGGTAATTTTAGAGTAGATTTTGCATTTAGTAATAACAATAGAACAGCTGCGTATAATTTTTATCCTCAACCAGAACTAAATGTTGAATCAGCAGAACTAAATATAGACAATAGAATATTTACAACATCTGTATCCTTTCATCTATAATTATTTAAAAAATAAACGATTAAGACTTTTAAAGTTGATTATTTCAATTGTAAAAGTCTTTTCTTTTTAAGAGGATTTAAAGAATTGGTTTCCTTTTTTTGCCGTAATTTTGCATTTCTAAATTAAAG